>CAYRCP010000020.1:0-18109 GCA_964422755.1 uncultured Bacteriovoracaceae bacterium
GTATTGACACCCTCTGCAGGCCGCCTTTCCGACCGGATAGAACCGCGCCTGCTCGTCTCAGCGGGGATGTCACTGACTGCCCTGGGCGTGTTCGGGCTCATTTTCCTGAACGAAAACACCAGCCTGATCACGATCGTCGGCATCCTTATCGTTATGGGGATTGGATATGCGCTGTTTTCATCACCCAACAGCAATGCCGTTATGTCTTCGGTGGAAAAGAAACACTACGGGGTGGCTTCAGGGGTGCTGTCCACCATGCGGCTCACCGGACAGATGATAAGCATGGCAACCGTGCTGCTGCTGTTTACGTTATATATCGGGAAAGAGCCCATTGCACCGCATACCTACCCGGCATTCATGAAGAGCATGCACACCACATTCATCATCTTCTGCATCCTGTGCGTCATAGGCGTTTTCATATCTCTCAGTCGAGGTGAGATTCACCGGGAAAAAGACACAAGCACAAAAAATCTGTCCGAAGAAACGCATTGAGTTCATAAAAAGGTGCGCTCTCATCGATACGGCGAATGATCAAGAAGTGTCCGCTTTGTATGAGCTACATGTCTAAATGTTTTAAAGTTCTTATTCTGGATTCTGAATTTTACTCTCATATAAACATTTCATCCATTATAAAACTTGCTTTGTCCGAGCTTTCAGGCAACAATACCAGACCATGCAGCTGCTTTTTCAATCAACACTGGCCTTTGAGGAAGAACTATCATCTCTGAGCGAATCGGAGCGAATCGATATCATTGAAACGCTCAACACAGTCTGCCCGAACTTTATCTGCCAGAAGGCATCATTCTTAACTCTGGTCCACCAGCCCAAGGAGATACCGCTCACGAACAGCTGCTGTTCGTCCCTCTACGTCATGCCGGCAGGAGTCGATAAGGTGATTATCCTCACCCTGGATGAAGATCCCATATTCGACCAGTTGATCATCACGCTTATCCGTCTCGTGCCTGCATCTGAAAGCACCGACGTGTATATGGATGTGGCGCAGACACTCTACCATCACCGCATTGCCGATACCTCCGGGGAGGACAATTCCCATGGCTGAGATTAAACCACTTTTCGATGAGTATGGGATAATCCTCATGGCCCAGAAAAGGCTCCCTGACGACAGTCTGCGCATGGCCTTTTTCGAGGCCCTGGCCGAACTGGAGAACAACGAATGCCATCGAACACGAATTTTCCCCAAGACCAGGCTTCACAGGGTAACCGGGGTAAAAGAGGCTGTCTACCGGGCAGATATCACCAAGATCTCGGGCTGGAGGATTCACCTGCAGTATATCAACGACAGTCTCCACCTGAAGGATCTCATCGAAGGCAGCCGCCATGATGACATCCTCAAGGTAATCAAATCAAAGAAAGACCGGTATGAGTGACACCGTCCTTCCCCTGTTCCCTTGGTGGGCTTTTTGCCAAGCAGGCAACCTTACATCCCGATAAAGGCAATGGCAATTATACACAGCACAACACCACCCCACTGGGTGCGGGAGACCTTTTCCTTCAGGATCAGACAGGAAAGAATCACCGTCACTGACGGATACATGGATGCAAGCACGGCAGCAACATCGAGCCGGGTAAACTGCTTTGCCAGCAGGAAGAAGACATTGCCGCCCGCATCGAAAAACCCGGCAAAAATCGCGATGGGGTTGCTGAGCGGGGACGGCAGAGAGTCATGCCGGAAAAAGATGAGCACAAGAGCCAGGATGAGCGCTGCAGACTTTGCCAGTACCAGCGGCGAGAACACCAGTCCCTGCTCCACCTGGGCGATCATGGTAAAAAACGCCCCGAACCCGATCCCTGCAAGTATCGCCATCATAAGTCCCTGGGAGTTTTCGTGCTCATGGCCGCAGGCAGGGCGAGACACGAACCAGATGCCGAAGATGGCGACGATGAAGCCAAGTATGTGCCATATATCGGGAATACCGAGGAAAAATAAACTGAAGATCACCGGAATCCCTGCACCGATGACCGCAGCAGTTGGCGCCACCGTTGCCGCATTGCCGCCCGCAAGCCCCTTATAGAGGGCGGCAACGCCGAGTGCACCGGCTGTCCCGGCGCATAATGCCCACAGCGCATCTTCAGATGACGGGAACGGTTCTCCGATAACTGCGGCAATGATCGCAAGTATGACGATACCCGGGATCGTCATGATAAAGAGAACCTGAAACTGGTTCTGTATCCGGGTAGCCACTCCGCCACTGAAATCGCCGGTGCCCCACACCACGGCAGACGTAAGAGCAAAGATCACTCCAATAATGTGCGGTGTTACCATTTCACTGCCTTCCCTTCTTGTCCTGATGTATTTTCGAGGAGACCCTTGCTTTTTTCATGGTATCCCCTGAACCTTTTGTGCGAGAAGGCACATACCATACTTGTGCATCAGCATGAACTCATAAAAATCGTACAGGGCAGTAATCGATCCTTGATATGAACCACAGGTGGTGCCAGGACACTTTACCTTAAGCCCCAAATACCCTGCCCCAGGCGCCCGGAAAAAGAATTCCTTGCTTTTTGGGATAGTATACCCTAAACATAATAATAACTAAAAAGAGAGAAGAATAAATCATAAAAAAAGGAATCTCAGGGTATACCAAACAAAAACACACATCTACATCCTGTTACAGCTTGTCTAGCGTACTTAAAACACCACCTGAGAGTGAATTGAATGGAATTTAACGAACTCGGAATCAATCAGGACATCCTCAAAGGAATTCAGGAAACCGGCTTCACCGCCTGCACAAAGGTTCAGGAAGCCACTTTCACCCACACATTGAAGGGTAAAGATGTCTGTGTTCAGTCGCAGACAGGAACGGGAAAAACAGCCGCATTTCTTATCTCGCTCTTCGAACTCCTCTCCGAAAAACCTGCAAAGGGTAGAGGATCAGCCCTGATCATTACCCCCACGAGGGAACTCGCATCGCAGATAGAAGCAGAGGCAAAACAACTGGGCAGGTTTACCAATATCCGCATTGGAACCTTTTATGGCGGTGTGGGCTATAAAGAGCAGGAACAGCTCCTGAAACACGGCGTGGATATCATGATCGGTACGCCGGGCAGGCTGCTGGATCTCAGTGCCTCGGGAAAGCTCAATCTCTCAAAGGCAACCTACCTGGTGATCGACGAAGCAGACCGGCTTTTAGATATGGGCTTTCTGCCCGACCTGCGCAAGATTCTCCGCAGGATGCCCCGCTACTCCCAGCGGATGACCATGCTCTTCAGTGCAACATTGGGCTATCGCGCGAGAGAGCTTGCATGGGAATACATGAATAATCCGGTTGAGATAGAAATAGCTCCGGAGCAGATCACCGTGGAGAACGTTTCTCAGGTGCTCTACCATGTAGGTCTCGATGAAAAAATGAACCTGCTGCTGGGAATCATCAACAAGGAGCAGCCCAGAAATGCGCTGATCTTTACCAATACGAAACAGGCCGCCTTTGAAGTGGCACACAGACTGCAGGCAAACGGCTATGACGCCGATTATATCATCGGCGATCTCCCCCAGAAGAGACGACTCAAGGTCATCGATGATATCAAATCGGTAAGGGTCCGGTTCCTCGTTGCAACCAATGTTGCGGCACGCGGGCTCCATGTCGACGATCTTGAACTGGTCATCAACTATGATGTCCCGGAAGACTGTGAAGACTATGTACACAGGATCGGACGGACCGCCCGGGCAGGAAAAACCGGAATGGCAATTACGCTCGCCTGTGAAAAGTTTGCCTACGGCCTGGAGGCAATTGAAAAATTCACTCAGCAGAAAATACCTGTTGCGTGGGCCGATGACGACCTCTTTATGGAAGACAAGAGCGCGGGCAAGCGTTTTCGCCTGCAGCATGATGCAAAAAGATTGCCGGGAAAACCGTTGCACTCACGCCATGAATCCCACAAAAGATCGGCCGGGCCGAAGCACCCGAATAAACGACCGGTCAAAGCTCCTGCAAGAGTTGCAAAAGCTCCTGAAAGACCTGCAAAAACTCCTGAAAGAGTTGCAAAAACTCCAAGAGCCAAAGAAGCCCCTCCTAAAGGAAAAACCCAGGAGGAGCGTCTGGCATATTATGCACGGAAATACGGGGATACGTTTCAGGCCCGCACCCAAGGCAACACTTCTAACTAACCCAAGTAATAACCCCTCGCCAGCAGGTCGAGGGGTTTATTTTTCGACGTAAGCCGCCTGAAGTTTTATAAAAGGGGCTCAGGAATCCAAGAGAGAAGCTCTGAGTGTTCACAGCAGCACATTACCGCTGTTCGTCCGTGCTTGATATCAATTGTTTTTCTTCAGATCTCCCTGATGCTGATCTGTGCACCACTCACCGTGATATCACACGCCAGCAGAAACTTCTCCAGCCCGATATGAATTACGCTGTCAGGCCGGACCGGCACAACATCCTTTGAAACCAGCAAGGTGATGCCGTCAACGTCATGCTCGATAAAACGGCCGTTACTATTCTCGAAGGGTTTCCCCATGCGGACCGCAGGGGTGCGGGTGGTGACATTCCGCGAAGCGCATCACCCACCACTCGAGTGGTGGCTCTCCATGAACAGGGTCATCACCCCGCCCTTCTTTTTGATGTATTCTTTTGCTGCCGCGCTGATCGTGAACATCTCAGATTTTCTCCTTTTTTGTTCCGATTCGTTCATTCTCCCAACAAGTTGTGCTTCTCTTATCAAGATACCACATCACCGTTTTATACTCTTTCAGGATATGGCACCTGATCATGTAAAATATAGGGTCAAAATATGCAGTTCTCAAGGTCGATCTTTTCATGCAGGATACACGCGGGAAGCGATTGATACTTCGTAACTACTCAGGCAGGTAGATGCACCTGAATACGTGACTAGTTACGAGACTTCTTCTTTTAAGTAAACCTGTTTCCTCGTGCACTACTCACCGATATCCATCGTTGTTGTTCGAGGGAGAATTACGCAGGCTTGTCTCTCCGGCGGCGTATGATTCGCAACATCCATGCAGTTCAGGCAGCGTTTCATGCCCTCCAACGTGCACCCGGCCCAAGGGATGCGGCCATCCACCTGTGATCGAGACTGGCGGAAGGCCGCGCAACGCTTTGATATGGACGATTTCGCCTTTAATAATTCCCTTTGTGCTGCACACCATCCACCGCAAGGGTTACACCCGAGATCCAGCTGGCACGGGATGAAGCAAAGAACACTACTGCTGCTGCGATTTCTTCTGGAGCACCGAACCTACCTGAAGGGATTGTGCTGAGCACGGAGTTGTACATATCGGGCATGTGCTCCTTGATCTGAGCCCACATCCCCCCGGGGAATTCAATGGAGCCGGGGGCAATATTGTTTACCCGGATACCTTTGGGAGCAAGGCTGGCAGCCATTGTCTTGGAATAGCTGATCACCGCGGCTTTCGCAGCGGCATAGGCCGGTGGAGAGCCTGCCTCCATCCCCGAAATGGATGACGTATACAGGATAACGCCTCCGCCCTGTGCTTCCATCCATGGTACTACCTTCTGCGTGGCCCTGACGGTTCCCATTATATCCACACAGCAGCTTTTCTGCCATCCAGCTTCGTCATCCGAGATGCCGAAACCCGAGGTATTGCTTACCAGGACATCGACTGTTCCCAGTGCTGCATGACTCTCATCCAGAAACGTTGCCAAAGATTCCGCATCAGCGACATCACACGTTGCGGCAAACACCTTGACGCCTTTGGCTTCAAGATCGGCGCGGGTTTTTGCCAACGCTTCTTCCCCTCGAGCACAAATTGCCACGTTTGCACCTTCATTGGCAAATTCCAGCGCGATGGCGCGTCCGATACCGCGACTGGCACCGGTTATAATTACCCCTTTTCCCGTAAGTCCAAGTTCCATACTCCTCTCCTTGTGTGTTTTTTTCGTGCAACCGGAAAATGCATGGGCAGATTGTTCCTCGAGCCCCATTCATCCGCATATATTGCGGTTATCGATTTGCAAGGGCCATGCCATTCCACAAGGAGATATACTGTTCCAATTATATTGTTGTATTTCGATTCATTATCTTTAAAACAAGCTCAATGGCATTATTGTGTCGTATCACTGATTGTATAACAACAGCAGCAGCGGTCACCAAGGTGATCATGCGCTGAAAACCATGCATTACAACGCGTGAAAAAACCGCAGCAGCGCCCTATGAAATGCCGATTGCCGCTTCATATCCCTCTCTGATCGCCTCGTAGGCCTTGCGCGGACTCCTGGCATCTCCCACCAAAACAACCTGCTCCGCGATATTGTTCATTGCATTTTTCAGGGTGTTCAATGGCGATGTCCCCACCGCAACCACGACAGTGTCACAGGTGAGATGCTCGGAGGCCCCCTGCCGGTCCACAACAACTCCCTCAGGAGTGATCTGCGTAACGGTGGTATCGGTCATGCCATCCACACCGTAGAGCTTAAGCATCTGCATTTCCACCCAGCGCGTTGACATCCCGATATCTTTGCCCAACCGATCAAGCATCTCGATAATGGTGACCTTCTTCGTGCCCCTGGTGCACAGATCCCGGAGCGTATCCATATCCTCAGCCTGATTCAGGAAGAGAAAATGCAGTTCGTGGGGGTCCAGCGTGCCGATCTTGGCACAATATACCCCGGTTTCAATCCCCACTGCCCCGCCGCCGATGATCACCACGTTCTTGCCCACATCCACCCTGCCGGACAGGACATCCCACGCCTGGACAACATTTTCGCCATCGATACCCGGTATACCGGGGGTGACGGGCAACCCGCCGCTTGCCAGGATAACGGCATCCGGGCATAATTCCTCGATCAATTTTTCATCTGCATCTATGCCCATATTCATCTTAACACCGCTGCGACGGGCCTTATTGATCAGGGCATCCTTCAACGTAAGGAACTCATTCCTCTCAGCAAGTGCACCGGCGAGATTGAGCTGCCCGCCCAGGATATTTGATTTTTCATAGAGCGCGACCTCATGCCCGAGCCCGGCAGCTGTAGCGGCGGCACTCAGCCCTGCCGGACCGCCGCCGATCACGACCACTTTCCTGGGCTTGCCTGCCCTTAAATCACGCGGGATCTGATCTTCGCGCCCTGCCCTGGGGTTTACCATGCACGCAACACCTTCCAGGGCAAAGATATGGTCAAAACATCCCTGATTGCACCCGATGCACGGCATGATTTCACCTGTTTTCCCCTGGCTCAGCTTCAGGGGCAGATCAGGATCGGCGATCAGGCCCCGCGCCAGCCCGATCATATCGGCGCTCCCTTCATGAAGAATCTGTTCAGCCAGAGAAAAATCATTGATCCGGTTACAGGCAATCACGGGCTTATGTACCACCTCTTTGACCGCGCGCGCCAGGTACACATAACAGCCCCTGGGAACCTCCATGGGCAGCTGGGGTACACGGGTTTCATGCCAGCCCCCGGTAATGCTGAAGGCATCTATCCCCTTCTTATCAAGCTCGCCGGCAAATATCTTCGTCTCTACGAGGGTATTGCCGCCCGGCATGAAATCATTGCCGCCGAGGCGCATCTGCACCATGAACTCTTTGCCTGAGGCGGCCTTGACCGCCTCCACCACTTCCAGGGGGAACCTCATCCTCCCGGAGAAGTCTCCGCCATATTCATCCTCTCTCTTATTGGTGATCACAGACAAAAACTGATTGAGAAGGTATCCGGTATTGCAGAGGATCTCCACACCATCAAACCCTGCTTTTTGCGCCCGCAACGCTGCCTGAGCAAAATTCTCAACGGTTTCGGCAATTTCATCTTTTGTCATCTCTCGCGGTTCTTCACGGGTAAACCTGGATGTCACTGCAGACGGCGCAAGAGCCTGCCTGCCGCCGATGAAAAACGTATGGACATAGCGGCCGGCATGATACAGCTGGGCAGAGATGCGGGCACCGTGTTTGTGAACGGCACCAGTCAGCCTTTTCAGCCCGGGAACGTATCGGTCATCATCGAGGCCGATCATGCCATGAGCCCCGCTGTAATCATCTATCCTGCATCCCCCGATAACAATCAGCCCGGCCCCTCCCCGCGCCCTTTCCTCGTAAAAGCTCACCAGCTGATCGGTCACCTCGCATTCAGGTGTGTAATTGAGATGCATGGCAGGCATGACAATCCTGTTGTTCAAGGTAACGTTTCCTATCTTTATCGGGTCCAATAGCATCATGACAGATCCCCCAAAGGTTAAAGTTATACTTTAACCTTTATTCTTTTACCATGACCAGGTCAAGCGGGAATTTGTGTGTGCCCGTATTCAGGCGCTTGTATTAAAAAAAAACATTTGACAGGGGAGATACTTTCATTCTATTGTTTCTATCAATAGAAACCAGGAGCGATCATGATCACGCATCAGGAACACGAAAATACGGCTGCTGAGATTACCGGCTCTCATGAAATGCAGTTCTCTTTTCAGGAACCCTTCACCGAGCTCAACGATCTTGCGCTGAATCACTCATCAGTCCCTGGACGATCATTCCAGGCGACCTTGATCCCGAATGCGCAGGCCCGTTACAAAAAATAATTGATCCATATTACGGAGGAAAAGACTACCATGGAAAAAAATGTGAAATCGTATCAGCTTCCCGATGAAAAAGGGTATTTCGGGCCTTACGGCGGTACCTTTGTGCCCCCGCAACTCGAAGAGATACTCGATGAAATTACTCAGGCTTATCTGCAGCTCAAGGATGATGAGGACTTTCTCACCGAGCTCCATTCACTCTACAAACATTATGTAGGCCGTCCCAGCCCCATCTTCCATGCAAAAAGCCTCTCGCTCAAGGCCGGCGGCGCACAGATCTACCTGAAACGCGAAGACCTCAACCACACCGGGGCCCACAAGATCAATCACTGCCTTGGCCAGGCACTGCTCGCCAAAAAGATGGGCAAGAAAACCCTCATTGCAGAAACCGGGGCCGGACAGCACGGAGTAGCCCTGGCAACCGCAGCGGCCCTTGTCGGCCTCAAATGCGATATCTATATGGGCGAGGTTGATATTGTAAAGGAAAAACCTAATGTAATCAGGATGAAGATCCTGGGGGCACGGGTTATTCCTGTTTCCCGCGGCACGAAGACCTTAAAGGATGCGGTTGACGACGCATTCGAGGCGTACCTCGGCGATCCGGTCACCCAGTTCTATGCAATCGGTTCGGTAGTAGGGCCTCATCCCTTCCCCATGATGGTACGGGATTTTCAGAGTGTGGTGGGCAGAGAAGCCCGCGGCCAGTTCAAGGAGATGACCGGTTCTCTGCCGGACAACCTGGTCGCCTGCGTAGGCGGCGGCTCCAACGCCATGGGCCTTTTCACTGCCTTCCTCGAAGACGAAGATGTGAAGATCTACGGGGTCGAGCCCTCGGGGCTCAGCCTCAAAGACGGTGAACATGCGGCCACGCTCACACTGGGCAAACCCGGGGTGCTCCACGGCTTCAAATCGTACCTGCTGCAGGATGAAAACGGCGATCCCCTCAAGGTATACTCTGTGGCCAGCGGGCTGGATTATCCCGGCGTCGGCCCTCAGCACAGCCTCCTCAAGGATCTCGAACGGGTGGAATATGTCACGGCAGACGATCGCGAGACCATCGATGCCTTCTTTGAACTGTCCCGGGTCGAAGGCATCATCCCTGCCCTGGAAAGCTCCCATGCAGTGGCCTTTGCCATCAAGCTGGCAGCCGGGCTGGATAAGGATAAAACCATCCTCGTCAACCTCTCCGGCAGAGGGGACAAGGATATCGATTATGTGGCCGATACGTACGGCAAGGATTACGGGGTAGACTGACGCCGCAGGCAGGATTCATACGTGATTACCCAAGGCCCGGGCATATCGCCCGGGCCTTTCATCGTTCGATCAAAAAAATCACCATTTCAGGTACGAGCACCAACAAGTCAATGTTTGTGACCGGGCAGGCAGATTCGAGCCCTTAAATCTCTGGTCACTTCATCTTGCGGATGCGCACATCGATGTCAGGGCTGTCTTTAAGCAATCCAGAAAGCACGGATGGATCCGTATCTCCGTAATGATAGGGATACAGCACCTTCGGTCTGAAGGCTCTGGCCGCATCAGCAACCATCTCCGGCGTCATGGTATAGGGAACGTTCATGGGTAAGAACGCAATCTCGATCTGTTCCAATGCCTTCATCTCCGGGGTATTTTCCGTATCTCCGGCTATATAGACCAGTTTGTCGCCAAAGCTCATCACATAGCCGTTGCCCTCTCCCCTGGGGTGATAAAACTGCCCGTTCTCTCGCTTGTGCACCAGGTTGTACGCAGGAACAGCAACCACCTTGATCCCCTCGATTGTTGCAGCATCACCATTTTTCATGATGATGCCCCCATCCACCTTGGCCGCACACAGCTCGGTGAGCACAATCACTGTTTTATCGGTGCGCACCTGCTGCAGCGCCTTCATGTCGAGATGATCGCCATGATGATGCGTGAGAAAGATCATGTCGGCTTTGGGCAGTGTGCCATAATCAGCCAGTTTGCCATAGGGATCGATATGGATGATCTTCCCGTCAAACTCGAACATGAGTGACCCATGACCGATAAACGTGATCTCCAGGTCACCGGCAGAGGTTTCGATGATGTCTTTTTCAAAAAGCTCCTGCGCAATGAGGGGATGAACCCACAAAGCCACAAAAACCATGAGCATGCATACGACACTCTTCATAGTTATCCTCCTTCTTTAACCCACACACCCTATAAAATAAGTGTCATGATCATCGAATCAAATATAACCCTGCGCACCATGTTCCATTCCCGGTTGGGCTCAAATGTAGTATTTTATAATCTGGTAAACTATATGGCCCGCAAAATAGTAATTGCTGCCAGGAGAAATATAGCTTAAACAGTAACTACTCAGGTTGACAGGTGCCCTGAAAGAAATGCCATCGGGGAGAATTAGTCGGTATCCCCTAAGGTATCAGCCTTCATGCTCATAACCTGAACAGCTACACTAAAACATACGTTTTTCGAATAAAATACTTTAATGGTACGTGCGGGAAATTCAGCATGAAGAAGAAATTGATTGTGGCCTTCATTATTGCTGTGGCGGCATTGATCGTCTGGCAGATGTATGAGAAAAACCTTGAACCTGAGGGCGCGGCACCGCAAAGGCCGGACCTCCCTGTCCCAATCGAGGTTTCGCCCG
The DNA here is from genome assembly GCA_964422755.1 of uncultured Bacteriovoracaceae bacterium. Lineage (GTDB taxonomy): Bacteria > Desulfobacterota > Desulfomonilia > UBA1062 > UBA1062 > DSAD01. Next base: position 11,126 of record CAYRCP010000020.1, read on the forward strand.
TCACAAAGGCGACGATTCGGGAGGTGGGAATCTATACCGGCACACTCCTGCCCGAGTCGCAATTTATTGTTGCCCCCAAGATTGCAGGCAAACTCGAGAAAATCCTGGTGGACATAGGTGATGAGGTCACCCAGGGCCAGCTCATCGCGGTCCTCGATGATGGTGAGTATGTCCAGCAGGTTGATCAGGCAAAAGCCGAACTGGATGTGGCCAAGGCAAACATAGAGGAAAACCGCAGCGCTCTCGATCTGAAGCAGCGTGAATTCGAACGGGCAAAGACCCTTCGGGAGAAAAAGATCTTCTCCGAATCCGTACTCGATACCACCGAATCCCAGTACAAGGCCGCTCTTGCCAAACAAAAGGTCGTCCTTGCCCAGGTGGCGCAAAAGGAAGCAGAGCTGAAAACCGCGCAGGTCCGTCTCGCCTATACACGCATCAGGGCCTTCTGGCAGAACGGAAGCTCGACGAGGTTAGTTGGCGAGCGGTTTATTGATGAGGGCGCCATGCTCCCGTCCAACACCCCCATTGTTTCCATCATCGACATTCATAGCCTCAAAGCCGTGATTCACGTTATCGAACGCGACTATCCCCGGGTACTAACAGGCCAGATTGCCGTCATCAGCACCGATGCATATCCCGGCAGAAAATTTGCCGGCACCATCGAACGTATTGCTCCCATCCTGAAAGAAGCTGCCCGGCAGGCGAGGGTGGAGATCACTATCTCTAATCCTGAAAACATCCTCAAACCGGGTATGTTCGTTCGGGTTGAGATAGAATATGACCGGCACGAGGATGCAACGGTTGTGCCCCTAAACGCCCTGATAAAACGAGGCGGGCAGGCGAGCATTTTTGTTACGGACGGACAAAGCAACCGTGTCAAACGCGTACCGGTTGAAGTGGGGATAATCAACGGTGACATGGCGGAGATTCTCCAGCCGGCCATTTCAGGCAACGTGGTTACCATGGGACAGCATCTGCTCAATGACGACTCCAAGATCACCTTGCCGGAAACAGACACGGGCACCTCCCCCAAGGGCACGCAGGGAGAGGAAAATCCGAAGAAAGGAACCCTTCCCTGATCAGGGGTACTATGGAATGAATCTCTCACGGTTCGCCGTCCACCGGCCTGTCTTCACCATCATGATGATACTCATTGTCATAGTCCTGGGCAGTGTTTCTCTCATCCGCCTCCCCATCGATTTGATGCCCGACATCACCTATCCCACGCTGACGATTCGCACCAATTATGAGGATGCAAGCCCTCAAGAGGTCGAGGAATTGATTACCCGCCCCATCGAAGAGGCCATGAGTGCCGTTCCCGGCGTTGAGAACGTCTATTCCACCTCTTCGGAAGGGGCCAGCCGTGTTCGGGTCTCCTTTTCCTGGGGAACAGACCTCGATACGGCATCCAACGATATGCGCGACCGGCTGGACCGCATCATTTCACGACTTCCCGATGATGCCGAGAGACCCACGCTGTACAAGTTTGATCTCGCCAATTTCCCCATTCTTATTTTAGGCGCATCGAGCAGGCTCAACCCCCTGCAGATGCGTAAAATCATTGATGATCAGATCAAATACCGTTTCGAGCGAATCCCGGGTGTGGCATCCCTGGATGTCTGGGGCGGCTATGAAAGGGAGGTACAGGTAAAGCTTGATGCCGGTAAAATAAAGGCCATGGGTCTGCCCCTTGATCAGATCCTCTCCCGGATACAAGAGGGCAACGTCACACTGCCCGCAGGGACCATAGACCGGGGAGATTTCGAAGTCACCATGCGTACCCTGGGTGAATATACCAGCCTTGAACAGCTCGCCGAGACCGTGGTGGCCATCCGGGAAGATGCGCCCATCAAGCTTCATGATATCGCAAAGATCGATGACACATGGAAAAAGATCTCACGCGTGATTTTTGTAAACGGAAAACCCGGGGTTCGCCTTGGGGTGCGAAAACAATCCGGCATGAACACCGTGGAGGTAGCCAGGCTGGCCCTGAAAGAGGCTGATAAAATCAACAGGGATGTGCCGCAGATTACCCTGACACCCATCATCGACACCTCTGATTACATCCGCAATTCCATTACCAACGTCGGTTCCATGGCACTGTACGGAGGCATCCTGGCCGTACTCGTCCTGCTCTTTTTCCTCCGCAATGTCATCAGTACGCTTATCATTGCCACCGCCATCCCCATTTCCATCATTGCCACCTTTGCCCTGATGTATTTCGGGGGACTGACGCTCAACATCATGACGTTAGGCGGCCTGGCTCTGGGTATCGGCATGCTGGTGGACAATGCCATCGTGGTTCTGGAAAACATCTATCGCCTGCGGGAATCGGGACAGGCCCCTGAAAAAGCCACGCTGACCGGCACCTCCGAGGTGACCTCTGCCATTATTGCCAGCACCCTGACGACACTGGTGGTCTTTCTGCCCCTGGTCTTCATCCGCGGTATGTCCGGCGTGATGTTCAAACAGCTCGCCTTTGTGGTCAGTTTTGCCCTGATCTGTGCCCTCCTGGTTGCCCTCACCCTTGTCCCCATGATGGCTGCCCGGCTGCTCCACCTGCGGAGAGCTGATTCGGGAAACCCCTGGCTCAACAGGATCTATGCCCTAAGTGTCCGTTTCTTTACGAGCATGGAGGACGGATACAAACGCCTGCTCCACCGCTGTCTCGATCATGCAGGCATGGTCATTGCCACAACAATTCTTATCCTCGCAGCTAGCCTGGCGCTGATCCCCCTGGTCGGTGTGGAGTTCATGCCCACAACCGACGAGGGCGAAGTGAGGGTGAATGCCGAAATGGAAGTGGGCACACGCCTTGAAATCCTCGGGGAAAAATTCAAACAGATCGAGTCCATCGTGAACAGGGAAGTCCCTGAAGCGAAAAACGTGGTGACGAGCATCGGCGGATCAGGCGGACGTTCCCGCGGATCTCATACAGGCAATATAAGAATTGCCCTGAAACCGAAATCCGACAGACTGCGCTCCAGCGAGCAGATCGCCGCAGACCTCCGCGAAAAGCTCATGGGCATCCCTGGGGTAACCATACGGACCCGTGCCGGCCAGGGGCTTTTCATCATGCGTATGTTCAGCGGAGGAGATTCTGAAAAGGTCCAGATCGAGATCCGGGGATACGATCTGGAGACGGCAGATGCCCTTGCACAGCGGATCCAGCAGATCGTCGAACATGTTGACGGGGTGACCGATGCACAGGTGAGCAGGGTATCAGGCAGCCCCGAAGAACTTGTTTTCGTCGACAGGGCCAAGGCCTCGGATATGAAACTGACAGTCTCCGGGATTGCCGATATGCTCCAGACCGTACTGTCCGGCTCAAAGGCCGGCAGTTACCGGGAAGGCGGCGATGAATACGACATCCGCGTTAAGATCAAAGACGCCGATAAGATGGCTATCCGCGAAATCCTTGACCTGACCATAACCGGCACCGAAGGGGAAAGCGTAGTCCTGAGAAACGTCGTCAGTATCCAGCCCAAGACCGGTCCGGTGAGTATCGAGCGAAAAGATCAGGAACGTATTGTGACGGTCTCGGCAAATATCAGCGGGCGTGATATGGGCTCTATCCTGAGCGATATCCGTGACAAGATCAGACAAGTGCCAATCCCCAGCGGTTTCAGCATCGTCTTTGGCGGCGATTACGAGGAGCAGGAAAAGGCGTTCAGAGAGCTCCTGCTTTCTCTCATCCTTGCCGTGCTCCTGGTCTATATGGTCATGGCCTCTCTGTATGAATCCGTCCGGTATCCCCTGGTGGTCATGTTCTCGGTGCCCTTTGCCGCCATCGGGGTCATCCTCATGCTCTTTATCACCGGCACCACCTTTAACGTGCAGTCCTATATCGGCTGTATCATGCTCGGCGGCATTGTGGTGAACAATGCCATCCTGCTGGTGGATCACATCAACCTGCTTCGCAGGCGGGACAGGATGGAGCTGCGGGATGCCATAGAAGAGGCAGGCAGACGGCGTCTGCGCCCGATTCTTATGACAGCCATGACAACGATTCTGGCCATGATGCCCCTGGCAATCGGGCTTCGTGAGGGCGGCGAGGTTCAGGCGCCTCTGGCTCGTGCAGTCATTGGAGGATTGATCAGTTCGACACTCATTACCCTGGTGATCATCCCCTCGGTCTACCTGTTATTCGATACCTGGCTGGTGCGGAGAAAACCCGCGCAAAAATCTCCCATGGAGGATACCGTTTAAGACATGGCAGACAAAGAATCGGACAGAAATCTTTTGCTGCACGCACTACTGATCATGGTGTGCTTCGCTGTTGCATCCTGTGCGTCCAACCAGGCGGGAATACCCAAAGACTATATCGGGCCCCAGCAGGCACCGGCAAAGCAGGAAGACAAGCTCCCGCACAAAGACACCGGCGAGGAGACGCCCATGCTCGAGGCCCAAGGCCCCCTGGAGATAACCGTGCAGGCTGCGATCCTGCTGGCGCTGGAAAATAACCGGGCGCTCAAGGTGGAGAAATTCAATCCTGCACGCAAGAGGGCAGCCGAGCAGGAGGCGCGCTCCGCATTCGATCCCATCATGTCCGGTGAATATGCACGAACAAGGGAAAGGACCGATCATGATCTGCGGCCGGGAGGAACGAGCGTAGAAAACGAGATCAATACAGAAATCGGTGCAAGCGAATACCTGCCCACAGGCACCCGAATCGGCATCGGAATATCAACACAGCAGACCTGGTCCGACCTGTACAGCGACGACCTGTATGAATCCCGCCTGGGCCTGAGTGTTACCCAGGCACTGCTGAGAGGTGCAGGTCTCGGGTACAACCTTGCCGCTCTCCGCCAGGCACGGCTCGACACATCTGCATCGCTCTATGAACTGCGCGGCTTTGCCGAGGCCCTGGTGTCACAGGTGGAAGAGACCTACTGGGAGTATGCACTGAACCAGCGGCAGATCGAGATCTTCCTTGAATCCCTCAAACTGGCGCAGCAGCAGAAAAACGAAGCGCAGGAGATGATAAAGATCGGGTACCTGGCAGAATCCGAGCTTGCCGCAGCACAGGCTGAGATTGCGGTTCAGCGCGAAGGCCTGATCAATGCCCGAAGCAACCGCGACAAGACCCGCCTGCAGCTTTTACGACTGCTGAATCCCCCTGACTCCAGATGGTGGCAGAGCGAGGTCGTGCTTCTTCACCAGCCCGCAATCCCCAATGTAGCCCTGGATGATGTCGAATCTCACGTGGAGCTTGCCATGAAAATGCGGCCCGACCTCAATCAGGCCAGGCTGCAGATCATGCAGGGGGATCTGCAGATCGTGAAGACGAAAAACGGCCTGCTGCCAAAGATGGACTTCTTCATCGACCTGGGCAAAACCGGATACGCTGACTCCTTCGGCCGTTCCATGCGGGACATGGATGGAGATTCCTATGACGCAGCCGCAGGGCTTTCCCTGCAATTCCCTCTCGTGAACAGACAGGCCCGCGCACAGTATCAGGCATCGCTTATCAACCGGGCTCAGGCTGAAGAATCGCTCAAAAATCTTGACCAGCTCGTCCAGGTGGATGTACGTTCCGCCTATATCGAGGTGAACCGTGCAAAGGAGCAGATTGCGGCAACCTCGGCAACAATGGCGCTGCAGGAAGAAAAGGCGCGCGTCGAGAGGGAAAAGTTCCGCGTCGGCAAATCCACGTCGCTCCTTGTGGCTCAGGCCCAGCGGGATCTCCTTTCGAGCCGTATTGCCGAGATCAGGGCCACCATCAATTACCTCAAGTCACTCATTGAGCTGTACCGGCTCGAGGGTTCACTGCTGGAAAGAAGAGGTATCATGGCACCCGGGAACCGGAAGGCGGGAAAGCAAGCTACGTATCGGACGAATCAATGATCCGCCGGAGCTGACAGGGGGTAATCCAGAGATTGTCGCCCTATAGATATGTCCTCGCACCCACGAAGTTGCTCAGATAATAGTCGTCGGTGAGTTTGTTGGAGCGGATCTTCTTGCCCTTGCCCGGTGCATGAATGAAATATCCCCGGCCTGTGTATATGCCTACATGGGTTACTCTGCGGGTTTTTCCCGTGGCAAAGAATACCAGATCGCCCTTTTTCAGCTGATGCCGGGCAATGGGCGTGCCCGCCTTAAACTGCTGACGCGAGTTTCTCGGCAGGTTGAGTCCGTTGAGCTGATAGACGGCCATGGTCAGACCGCTGCAGTCAAAACCGGTCTTGACGGAGCTCCCTCCCCATCGGTAGGGGATCCCTTTATAGTTGCTGGCGCTCCGGACTATCTCTTCCCGCAGCCTGCCGTTGTTACGGCCCCTTACCGCCGGATAGGAACCTGGCGGGACAATGTAGAAGGCCTCGATGATCCCGGAACGCTTCAGCTTAGCAGCATTGACTTTCGCAGCCTTTAAGGTGGTGAAATTGCCGAAACGCACCTTGTAGAGCCCGGAGGTATGGCGAAAGTAATATGCATCGTAGCCTTTGCGCTCGAGGGAGCCGTTGAGCCTGACCGCATTATCCAGGCGGGAGAAAGCCCCGACCTGAACGGTGTAGCCCATATTTTTCACCCGGCCGGCACTACTTGATGGCGGCTGCACCACGGTCCGTCCCCCGCAGCCTGTGAGCACAAGCGCCGCAAGCACTACCAGAAAGACAACCCGGAAAACCCTGAACATTTTATTCCCACCAATCAACGTCGCGCAGAGGAACAAACTCTTCTTCATAGATGGTTTATTCGGACGTACAGCAGAAAATATTGAATTTCTCCGTCGGCGGGAATACCCGGCCCTATGAGACACTGGAATGCACCAATAAGATCCCCTTCCCCCAGGCTCATCCGGCCTGGACAGTCATGGCAATCTTCCGGTTTTGCTTCTCTACGCATCAAAATCCGGGGCAAAGCCTCGCCGCAGGGTATTTTCCACCGAGGTGACCGGGTCCACGAACTGAAGCAAATAGTCCGGGCCACCCGCCTTGGACCCGACGCCGGAGAGTTTATATCCGCCGAACGGATGGCGTCCCA
>CAYRCP010000021.1:0-8323 GCA_964422755.1 uncultured Bacteriovoracaceae bacterium
TTTTTCATGACATGCCTCCTTTCCTATGCCTTGGCTCTTTCCAGGGCTTTTTCCAATACGCGCCTTACCAGCACACCGCTTGTATCTTTTCTGTAATCCGCTGTTGAGCGAAGGTCGGTGATCGGCTTTACTTCGTCCGCGGCTATTTTGGCAGCTTTTTCGATCAGTTTCTGATCGACTTTCTGCCCCTTGAGGACCTCTTCTGCCTTCTTGGCTCTCACTACTGTGGGGGCCACTGAGCCGAGCGCGATCCTGACATCCTTGCAGATGCCTTTTTCCATGGTTATGGATGCTGCAGCGTTTACCTTGGCGATGTCTTCTGCTGATCTCACCAGCTTTTTAAATCCGCCGCCGGTGTTTGGCGCAGGAGCCGGGAGCAGTATTTCCGTGATGATCTCATTGGGTTCCAGAACGGTCTTTCCTACGCCGAGGTAGAACTCGTCGATGGGGATTTCTCTTTCACCTGAAGGACCAAACACCTTGAGTTTGGCATCGAGAACGTATAATGCCGGTGCAACATCAGAGGCCGGGGTTGCCACGCACAGGTTGCCAACAGCAGTACCCTGTGTTTTTACCTGGATCGAAACGATACTGGCGATGGCCTCATGGAGCACGAAATACTTTTCTTTGATCAGGTCTGAGAGCTCGATACTGCGTTTACTCGCCAGGGCACCGATTCTCACACCGTCTCCATTGCCCGCAATTACATCGTCAAGTTCTTCAATGTTCTGAAGATTTATGATGCATTTAGGCTCTATGACGCGCCTGCGCATCCGGGGAACGAGATCAACGCCGGCTGCATACACTTTTGCCTCTGCCCCACATTTGGACAAGGCACCTGTTGCCTCCTCGAGAGATTTGGGCTCGAGGTATTCAAATGGCTTTAAGGTTCTGAACATACAATCCTCCTTAGATTATTATGCTTCAAGGCACATATAATATTAGTCTGCAACCAATAACTATCAGCCGATAAATGAATAAAATGTAAGAAAAGAGATACTTATGCTGTAGGTCATAGTGGTATACCCTGCCTGAGCACATTGGGAGCTGATCCGGAAAGGTATGGCAAGGAAAGTATATACATCCTCTATATATGCCGATCGATGCATAATTAAAAGGCGTGCCAGACAGATCGGAGGGATATAGGAATATGTCCTACAAGAGACTGTTTGAGTACCTTTTCCTTAAAGTATCCCTTAGGTTCAGACCCTGGAAATTGCAACATGGCAGCACATTGGATGTATGTAATCGTACCTTGATGGTTTCGCAGAAAGTCCACAATAGTGGTCATTCCTCCAACGACAGGTTATCAGATTTTTGCGAGGTCATCACTGTTTGCGGGTTGAGGAGTATAAGAGATCCGGGCACATTTTACCCGAGTCATCTTGTCCGTTGGGTTCAGACGCTTCTTTAAGAAAAGAGGTGTTATCTATTTAATAAGCTGAACCGAAATATACTAATATGCGCATCACGAAGAGACATCTCTTTGCCCTCTTGATATGTTGGTTCTTTCTTATGGGTGCAACCAGCCAGGAAGGAACTGTGCATACGGTCCGGAACGGGGATACCCTCCTGAAAATTGCCGATATATATATGCCCTATACGGCTGCCTATACAAAGAGAGAGCTCATTGCCGGGATCAAGGAAATGAATATGATTACCGGTCCCATCTCACCCGGTCAGTCTTTAAGCATACCGGTGGTCCGGGATCAGCCGCTCAAAGCTGAGACCATAACAAAGCCAACGGGTTTCGAGGCCAAAGGCCTGTATATGACGTCGCACTCAGCAGGCAGACGATTTATTCTCGAATCGGCGGACAGGCTCAGAGAATCGGGCGGCAACACGCTGGTTTTTGATGCCAAGGACGATATGGGGGCCATCACCTATCCAAGCCCCATCCCGGTAAAGTATAGTCCTGATCAGCAGTATAGCAGGAACATAGAAGAGCTGCCCAAAATGATCGAGTTTCTGCATCGCACGGGCATCCATGTGGTGGCCAGGGTAGTGGTGTTCAAAGATCCGGTCATGTCACGGTCCAGGCCTCAGTGGTGTATCAACAAGGAGAAACACTGGCTCAACCCGGCGAACCGTGAGGTTCAGGACTATATCCTGGAGGTGGTCGAGGAACTTTGTGACAACGGTGTGGATGAGATCCAGCTTGATTATATCCGGTATCAATCAGATGGCAAGACATCAACGGGCATCGATGGCCTCTCACGGACCGATGTTATTGCCGGGTTTATACAGAAGGTGCATGACATCACCAGGCCCAAAGGCGTGCTGTTATCGGTGGACATGTTCGGGATCGTGATCTGGCAGCGGGATGTGGATATGCTCGTGATCGGGCAGGACATTGCCAAGATAAAGCCTCATGCGGAGATTATCTCGCCCATGCTCTATCCCTCACATTTCGGTGCTGGTTTCGGTGGGGTGGAGAAACCTGCCGATGATCCCTATCGTATGGTATTCAATGGGATAAAAAAGATGAAAGAACTCGTGGGCGAAGAAGTGGTCATTCGTCCTTGGCTCCAGTCATTTCCTTTGGGGGTGACGACAGGGTTCGGCCCGGAATATATCCAGGCACAGATAGATGCCGTCAAGGATGCCGGAGGGACAGGATGGCTGCTCTGGAGCCCGGGGAATCACTACAACAAGGCATATGCAGCCATGCAGATATTTATGGAGCAGATGCCCTTGATCCCGAATGCAGGCGTGGGTGCAAAGCTGAAAAACCCGCTTCTGCCGGTGCCTGAAGATGATGTCATATCAGCCATCCAGGGGTATGATCCGCAGCTCGACCCGGGTAAGCTTTTATAAGCTTCAAGGAATGTATATGAAAATAAGGCGCTGGGCATTGGGCGCTAGGCATTAGATTTGAGAAAAAAGACGTCTTTCTATTTCGCAACCCGAAGATCCATATCCGAAATTAAAATGTCTCTATTCCCTGACCTAGCGCCCAGCCTGTCCCGGCGTAGTTGAGAACGAAGCCGGGCGCCTAGTGTCTGACGCCTTAAATCTTTCCTTATTCTTTCCTGAACCACTCCAGGCGATTGAGGGCATTGATATAGGCCTTGGCCGATGCTACGAGCACATCGGGATGAGCTCCATGGCCCATCACGGACCGGCCGTTGTATTTGAGCTGTACCGTGGCCTCGCCCTGGGCATCGGTCCCCCCTGTCACCGCGCTGACCAGGTATTTCAAAAGCGGGTAATTGGTCTTCGAAATCCTGCGGATCGCGTCGAAGGTTGCGTCCACCGGACCCACGCCGAAGCCGGCGTCCTGGACCACCTTGCCTTCGACCTCCATCTGCATGGTTGCGGTGGGAATGGCCACATTCCCGCTGACCACATTGAGATACACCAGCTTGAAGCGTTCCTCGATGCGGAACACCTCTTCAAAGAGGATAGTCTCGATGTCTTCGTCGAAGATCTCTTTCTTGAGGTCGGCCAGCTCTTTGAAGCGCACGAAGACCCGGTTGAGTTCGTCCTCGCTCAGGTTATATCCCATCTGGCGGAGGTGCTCGCCGATGGCGTGCCTGCCGGAGTGCTTGCCGAGCACGATATTGCTCTCGGTTATGCCCACCGACTCCGGGGTCATGATTTCGTAGGTAGTCTTGTCCTTGATGAGCCCGTCCTGATGGATTCCCGATTCGTGGGCAAAGGCGTTCGCCCCGATGATGGCCTTGTTGGGCTGCACCCGGATGCCGGTAATCTGAGTCAGCAGCTTCGATGTCTGATAGAAATTTTCTGTGTGTATGCCGGTGTGGAACCCGAAGAGGTCACGGCGTGTGGTGAGGGCCATGACCACCTCTTCCATGGCGGCATTGCCGGCGCGCTCGCCGATGCCGTTGATGGTACACTCTATTTGCCGGGCACCGTTACGCAGGGCTGCAAGTGAGCATGCCACCGCCAGACCGAGGTCGTTGTGACAGTGCACGGAGATGATGGCCTGGTTAATATTCTGTACCCTGGCGAACAGCTCGGCGATGAGATCGCCGAATTCCTCCGGGATGGCATAGCCGACCGTATCGGGGATATTGACCGTGGTGGCGCCTTCTGCAATGACCGCTTCCACCATTTCGCAAAGATAGTCCCGATCCGTGCGTGTGGCATCCATGGGGGAGAACTCCACGTTGCCGGTATAGGAACAGGCCTGCCTGACGGCGGCGCAGGCCTCGCTGAGCACCTGTGACCGGGTCTTGTGCAGCTGGTGTTTGAGATGAATGTCGGACGATGAGATGAAGGTGTGGATACGGGGATGTTCTGCCTCGGCAACGGCCTGCCATGCCCGGTCGATATCCGCCACGTTGGCCCTGGCGAGTGCAGCTACCTGGACCCCCCGGATCTCGCGTGCGATCTGCTGCACCGAGGCGAAGTCACCATCGGAGGCGACGGGGAAACCCGCCTCGATAATATCCACCCCCAGCCGCTCCAGCTGCCTGGCCAGTCTCAACTTCTCGTGAATGTTCATGCTGGATCCGGGAGACTGCTCGCCGTCTCTGAGCGTGGTGTCGAAGATAAAGATTCGCTGATCATGTGTTTCCATAAGTGCTTCTCCTTTCTCATAAAATAAAAAAAGGCCATGGACTGTATCGCCCATGGCCTTTCGGTTTCCTTTTAAAGTTTGTGGGGTTAAGGATAACCGCAAGCCAATGGGCGTGTGTTATCTAGCAACAGGCAAAGAAGTAGCAGTCGTGCATCGAGCAACGTGCTGAATTCTTTTTCGAAATTACCTGTCCATGTACCCATCATTGTACCAGCTATCCTCACATCTTCTCTTTTTTATCTGGAACACATCGGCGGACTTGTCAAGCCCCATTAACAATTTTTAATCAAAACTTGGGGGACACGAACAGTATAAAAAATAGAATCTAAGAGAAAGCCTGTTTATATGAAAATTGAATCCAGTATCCTTAAATTCAGGATCCAGAATAAAAACCTTAAAACATCTTGGAATGTAGCTGAATCAAATCGGACATGTTTTCATTCTTCGTTGTGGCCAATCGGCCATGCCTGTTAGACTGTAGGAGCTGGTACTGTCAGGAAAAGATGATGCAAAACTCAGACGATCATGGTTTCACTATTCACTTTATACCGTGCACTTTTTTTATGTGACGGCAGATCCTCTTTCCCTGGCCCGATGACCTCAATGGTGCATAGTCCATCCCCTGCGACGGGGTAAGTGCGCAGAAACAGTTTGTTGACCACCTGGATGTGATGCAGGAAGCACGGCTTGCCGGGCCATGCCCCCTTGTACATCAGAATTTATATGTGAGATCAGCCTGATAGAGAGTGACATCATTTTCGTTGCTGCGTTCCAGGGCTTCATAGAACAGGACATTGCCGCCTACAGAGAAATTCTTGGGCAGGCTAACGTAGGCGCTGAGCTTGTGTCCCTTGATATCGGTTGAGCTCAATCCGCTGCCAAAGGTGGCGTCTTTGAGTCCTCCGACACAGGAGTCTGCACCTACCTCGGAATAGGAATAGGATGCTGAGAGCATTGCTATCTTTGCAGTGATGCCGACAACCCAGCCCAGGTTCTCACTTTCCGGGTCCAGGTCTCCTCCAAGAACGCCTTCTCCCTTATTCCCATCAGCACCGAAGTTGTAAAATATCTGGGTGTACAGAGACAGCCCCACCCCGGCCAGCGATAAGCCGGCAGAACCGTAGAAATCTCCGATCATATAAGAATAATCAGGACTTGGGCGTTCGTTTCTCTCGAATACTCCGTCAAAGCCGTACAGGGCACCAGCGAGGGTAATATCGATGACATCGGCATCGATATTGACACCCGCCTGACCGGCATAGAGCATACCAAAGTCGGTGTTTCCATTGTCAAGTACATACTGTTTGACATCATATCCACCTGCAGTGATGAACAGCAGAACTCCATCATACTGTGCGGTGAATCCGGTGGGCCTGAGATCGCTGTCCCATAAGAGCCAGCTCGTTTTGAAGGGGTTTTTCTGCTGGCCGGCAGTCAGTTTAAAGGGTCCGATGGTGTGTCTCCCATAGGCATAATCCAGGCGGATATCGCCGGTTTCAAAAAACTCGTTCTCACCCCAGGTATCGAAGGTGCTGGTACCTTTCTCTCCACCTGTGGTCAAACCGGCCCCGACCTCCCAGTTCTCGGAAGAACTCTTCCATACCAGACCCAGCCGAAAGCGTGCGCGCATCCGTTCCAGAACATCATCTCCTCCGGCAGCCAGATCGCGGTCACGACGTTCATAGCGCACGCGCAGGTCTCCTTTGACAGTGACATTATCAATGTGTTTTGAAAGTCCAAGGGTGTCTTTTTTTGCACTTAGCTCATCGATGGTTTTCTGCTGCTCATCTACCTGCTTCTGCAATTCATCCACGCGTTGCCCGATGTCCTGTTCTGGCTGTGCAGTTGCGGTGCATGGGACAGATACCATTGCGATGATTCCTGTTAGACTAACCAGGTACATCCAGTTCCGTATACCCATTTGATACCTCCTTTCTGATTAAGAATAATGTGTCGTGTCGGATCCGGATGACGGGTCCTGTGCTGTCTCAGGGACCCTCTGTTTTGGGATAAACGCTGTCGGGATAATGTTCGCAGGAGTTGTTTCTCAGATGGTATATGCCGGCAGTGTTTTATTCGTGTATCTGTGGTGCGAAATAATAAAATAAGAGACACCTTCCTGAAAACAAGAGCTGCCGTTTTTTTCGAGACTCGATTTTCGTAATGCCCGGGTGAACATAGATCGGCCAAAGATAACGTTATGTACTATTGGCAAGAAAACGGGAGTACATGCCAATATTAACCCTGAAGGCCCCTTAGTCAGGATTAAATGAACTATCCCTTAAGCCCCGCATAAACAGCTGTATCTTCGACAAGCTACGGTGAATTAAACCCTAAGAGAGATTAAAGGTGCAAGATATGTTGCACTAAGAAATGTTTAAGTCTGTAAGGCGATGCTGCACCTTGCCCGGTGTGTCCGCCGTGACGGATTCAGGCTTGTACCCTTAATTAACCTTCTATTTATTTTTTCAGTGCGTTGTTACTCACCATTACTGCGGCATCTCATTACCTCAAGTACACGATTACTTGACCTGAAGTCCTTTATATTCATGCCGGTCCATTTTTTGAAGGCTCGCCGCAGGGTGGTTGCATCGGAAAAGCTCACCCGGCTTGCAACCTGTTCGACACTGAGACTGGTAGTTGCAAGGTATTCTTTTACCAGCTCAAAACGGATCTCATCGAGGACACGCTGGTACGTGGTATTCCTCTCCAGCAGTCGCCTGCGCAGGGTCCGGGGGCTCATGGCCAGGTGCGCGGCAATCTCTCCCAGGTGGGGAAACTGGCCCAGCGAGGCGATTATTGCCTCCCTGATGGCGTCGATCAATTCGTCGGACCCCTTGAGCTTTGCCATAAGCTCCAGGCACTGCTGCTTGCATATGGCAGCCAGTTGGGGATTGCCCATGGAAGAGGGGATGTCCTCAAAAGGGAAGCTGATTCGAAACAGGTCCCTGTCTTGGCCGAACAACACAGGGCACTTGAATATCTCCCGGTACAGGCTGCCGTGCCCGGGATCGGGGTACGACAAACGGATTTCATCAACCTGAAACTCCTGCCTTGTGATGAAATCGCACCCGGAGAAAAAGGTTGAGAGAAGCTCTTCTACTGCAAAGACCCATAAGCGGGGGCTTCCGATGGGAAAGGCAGGGAAGATTTCCCATATGGAGCTTTCTCCTTCCTTTTTGTGGGATATGCTGACCAGGGCGCCGTTGAGCTCCCAGAATTGCATAGCCACCTGGTTTGCCTCCCCCAGGGTGGGGCTGCTGATGATGGCGTAGCCCCATATACCCAGTTCTCCCAGGTTGGATTGTCTGCCCAGGTGGAGTGCCAGGGCCGGGTCACCGGTTTCATCAAGTGCGTTGGTCACGATTGTCAGATACTGGGAGGGATGGATAAGCGCGTTTTCATCATCCAGCCAGGCAGGGGAAAGATCTGTCCCCTTAAGGATTTTCGCAAGGGGAATCCCCTTAGAAATGAGCTGACGCACCAGCCATCCGGCACTGTAGGACGGCATCCTGTCCTGTACCAAGTTGCCCCTCCTCATAACAAAACTGATTTTATCCAGAGCATAATACCATATTTTTGGCCAGATTGATCACTTTTTTGACCGGTCTGGCACTGTTCTTTTTGCTGTGTTCATGACAATGATTACACTATGCAATTGATTTGATTATTGCGGCGTAGCGCTGCAGCGTTGATATAGTGCTTTCTGGCCCAGGGAAGAATTCTTAGGGTGCGTGATTGGCTGGACGTTCCCGGGGGGATGCCGGATCGGAAAGT
>CAYRCP010000021.1:8423-17393 GCA_964422755.1 uncultured Bacteriovoracaceae bacterium
TTCTTAGGGTGCGTGATTGGCTGGACGTTCCCGGGGGGATGCCGGATCGGAAAGTGCCGGGCTTTTAAGAGCATTGAGTACTGTAATGAAGGAAATGAGATGGGGGATAACACAGACAAGTTCATATTGGCCATTGATCTGGGGACATCCGGTCCCAAGACCGCTCTGATCTCGATATACGGGGAGGTAGTGGGCAGTGCCTTTGAAGAAACTCCGGTTATACTGCTTCCCGGCGGAGGTGCCGAACAGGACCCGCAGAGCTGGTGGGATGCAATCATGTCCACGGCAAAAACAGTGCTGAAAAGGGGGGACGTGCCGGCGCAGGACATCGCTGCTGTGAGCGTGACCACCCAGTGGTCCGGCACCGTGGCCGTCGGACGTGACGGCTCCCCATTGATGAATGCCATCATCTGGATGGACTGCCGGGGATCGGAGGCGCTCAAGGAAACACTGAAAGGACCCATCAGGATCGAGGGCTATCCGCCGCTCATGCTCATGAACTGGCTCAGGCTGACCGGCGGCGCACCTGCATCGTCGGGCAAGGACCCCATTGCCCACATCCTCTGGCTGAAGATGCACTGCCCGGATATCTACCGCATGACATACAAGTTCCTGGAGCCCAAGGACTATATCAACCTGTGCCTGACAGGCCGGTTCGCCGCCACCTACGACTCGATCCTGCTCCACTGGGTTACCGACAACCGCGACCCCGATCATGTGGTGTACCATGACAGGCTGTTGAAGCAGGCGGGGATTGAGCGTGAAAAACTGCCTGACCTGATCCGTGCCGTTGACGTGCTTGGACCGGTGAAAAAGCACGTGGCAGATGAACTGGGACTGATGCGAGGCACGCCGGTAATCGGCGGCACGCCGGACGTGCCCTCTGCCTGCGTGGGGTCGGGGGCGGTCAGGGACTATGAGGGACACCTGTATATCGGTACATCTTCGTGGATCTCGGCCCATGTCCCGTTCAAGAAGACCGACCTTTTTCATTGCATCGGGTCATTTCCCAGTCCGCTGCCTGGAAGGTACATGATCCTCGACGAGCAGGAGTGCGCAGGCAAGTGCCTGACGTGGCTGCGCGACAATGTGCTCTATCACAATGACGAGCTCATGCAGCAGGAAAACGCCCCTGATATCTTCAAGTTTCTGGACAAGATCGTATCCAGGGTCCCGGCCGGTTCCAACAACGTGATCTTCACCCCCTGGCTGTACGGGGAGCGCACCCCGGTGGAAGACTGCCGCATCCGGTCTGCTCTCTTTAATCTTTCGCTGGAAAACACCCGCGAGGATATTGCCCGTGCCGTGTTCGAGGGCGTTGCCTTCAATCAGAAGTGGCTGCTTGCCCCGGTGGAGAAATTCATGGGGAGGCGCTTTGCGTACCTCAATTTCATCGGCGGAGGGGCGAATTCTGACATATGGTCGCAGATCCTGGCAGACGTGCTGGATCGGAACATCCGGCAGGTGAAAGACCCGATCTATGCCAATGCCCGGGGCGCTGCATTTCTTGCTGCGATTGCATTGAAGTACATCACGGCTTCGGATATCCCCGGGTGCATCCAAATCAAGGCCGAATACAGGCCCGACCCGGGCAACAGGAAGATCTACGACGAGATATTCGCTGAATTTTTGAACCTGTACAAAATCCACAAGAAGATCTGCTCCCGGATAAACAAGAGGGTTGCACCGGATGTATGCGCACTGCCCGGGACGGGAACAGTGAAAGAACAGGAGGGAAACCCCAATGGAGTATCAGGAGATTATAGGGCGAAAAAAAGAAATTCTGTCCAGGCAGGCAAAACCCATACCTGAAGACGCTCTGGCCAAAGAGCGGGAGCTGTTCATCACGCGCAACAGGCGTTCGCTGGAGATCTTTGAGGAGGCCAAAGATCTCATCCCCGGCGGGGTCGAGCACAACCTGAGCCAGAACAAGCCGTTTCCCCTGGCCATGGGCCGGGCCAAAGGATGGCGTGTCTGGGATGTGGACGGAAACGAGTATGTGGACTATCTCATGTCCGGAGCACCCATCATCCTGGGGCATGGCTTCGAAGAGCTGGACTTAAAGATCACCGAAATCATCAGGGATAAGGGACCTGCTACCGGCCTTACCTCGGAATACGAGCTTCTGGCTGCCCGGGAGATCATCGCTCACATGCCCGGCGTGGAGATGGTCCGCTTTCTCCAGTCCGGAACCGAGGCGGACATGGCGGCTATCCGCATCGCCAGGGCCTTTACCGGCAAGCAGAAGATCATCAAGATCGGCGGCAGCTACCACGGCTGGTCGGACCAGATGGTCTATTCTCTGCATATCCCCGGCACTGCTTCGCTCAATTCACGAGGTATTCCAGGCGAGTTTTATGCCCACCTGGTAGATGTGCCCCCTAATGACTTCGACGCCCTGGAAAAGGCCTTTGAGGACAACAAAGGCAACGTGGCAGGCATTATGGTGGAGCCCATAGGCGGCGAATCCGGTGCCCATCCGGTCCATCCCGACTGGAATCTCAGGATCAGGGAACTGTGCGACCGGTATGAAGCGCTGCTCATTTTTGACGAGGTGGTCACCGGCTTCAGACTGGATATGGGAGGCGCCCAGAAGTATTTCGATATCAAGCCGGACCTGACTGTTCTGGGCAAGATCATCGCCCACGGATATCCCTCTGCCGGGGCAGTGGGGGGCAGAAAGGACGTGATGAGCGTGTGCGCAGGCGGCCTGGGAGAGAAGATCTATATCGGGGGCACGCTGGCGGCAAACCCGATCTCCACGGCGGCCTGCTACTATGCACTGAAGTACATGGTGAAGCACGATGCAGTAAGAAAGGCGAGCGAGCATGCCGAGCGGCTTACAAAGGCCTTGAATGATCTGTTTGCAACCCGCCGCGACCTGGGTTTCTTTGTCTACAACTTCGGTTCCATCATGCACTATGTGACTACATCATTCTTCTCCGTGGATCTTTCGGCCCCCGATGCCTTTAACCAGATCATGTCGCGCAAACAGATTGCGGACGACTACCAGGTGGTCACCATGGCCCACGGGCTGTGCACCCTTGCCGGTACCCGGATGTACTCGTGCATGCAGCACGATGATGAGGCCCTGAACAAAACCCTGGAAATCTGGGAATATGTATTGTCCCTGATTCCCGGTGACTGAAAAAAATAAAATAAGTATTTTAAGGAGGATCAAGTCATGATGGATTCTTTTGCAGACAAACCCATAGCACTGTCCGAGGGTATTGATATGGAGGATCACATAATCGCCACGTACTGGGCCCGGGCTGACAAGTCCATGGACATGGCGCTTATGGGTCAGATCCTGGCCATCGAACAGACTACAGGTACGTGGGTCCCGGTCCCCGGCGAGACACCGGAAATCCGTGCCAAGCATGTCGCCAAGGTAATCGGCGTATATGAGTCACCATTTTATGAGTACGGCCTGCCGGAGGATATCAAGGAGCGGGAATATATCCTGCAGATCGCCTTTCCTTCGGCCAATGTGGAAGATCAGCTGCCCATGATGCTGACCGCCACCATGGGAAACATTTCCCTGGTGCCCAATTTCAAGCTCTTAGACCTCAGGATGCCCAAGACCACGCTGGATCAGTACCAGGGACCGGCTTTCGGCATCGACGGATGGTACAAGGCACTGGGCATCGAGAAGGGCAGACCGCTGCTCAACAACATGATCAAGCCCTGCAGCGGCTATCCCCTGGAAGTCGGGACCCGGCTCTTCAGGGATGTGGCCATGGGCGGCTGCGACGTGATCAAGGACGACGAGCTCATCGCCAACATGCGCTACAACGATGCTGTGGAGCGGGTCAAGCACTACATGGCCATCGAGAAGCAGGTGTATGAAGAAACCGGCGAGCACACGCTCTATACGGTGAACGTCACGGATCGCCTGCCGCGCATGTTCGACCTGGCAAAACGCTGCATCGATGCCGGGGCAAACGCCATGATGGTGAACTATCTTGCCGTGGGGCCGGAGGCCATGCGCGCCCTGGCCGAAGACCCGGCCATCAATGTTCCCATACTGGCCCATATGGACCTGGCGGGTGCATACTTCATGTCGCCCTACCAGGGCATATCTTCACCCATCATCTTTGGCAAGATCCCTCGGCTGTGCGGTGCGGACGCCATCGTGCTGCCGTTTTCCCTGGGCGGGAAAGGCATCTACATGAACGACCGCTTCATGGCATCGTGTCGCAACCTGACCTATCCCTTCGGAAAGCTGAAACCCACCCTGCCCATGCCGTCCGGCGGCATTACCCCTGCCAATGTTCCCGATTGTATAAACAACCTGGGCAGGGATATCATGATCGGCTCGGGCGGCGGCATCCATGCCCACCCCCAGGGGCCGACAGCAGGTACCAAGGCATTCCGCCAGGCTATCGACGCCGTGCTCAAAGGTATCCCGCTGGAGCAGTACAGTGAGGATTATGAAGAACTGGGTGTGGCACTGGGTACGTGGAAGAAGAAGACAGAGTTCAAAATCTAGGCCGGGGCAGGGAACGACTGCGGCCGTTCCCTGCATGACGTACCCTCTTTGGGGAGGGGTGACGGCTTGATGCTCAATGGGGAGTATTCTCCGGTGTTTTGGCCTCATATGTTATTTATTTGGCCGGAATGGCTCTATTCCTTCTTGATAAGTTGTGATTATTATAAAAACCATAGGACTATATTCTTGAGGCAGGGTCGCTGCCGGCTCTGATGAATGTTATTGTTCTTATTGATGAGCTTCAACTGTTTGTTGTCGTTCGATGCGGTATCGATCCTGGTGTTGAATCCGTCTTCGGCTTTCCGCTTCGCTTTTGGCTGGGCCGGACAAGACGCCGGAGGCGTCGCGGGAGAAAGAAGCTTAGGCGTTATTCGTCGTCGCTTGATTGGGTGGGTACACCATTGTTTTATTATAAAGGAGGATAAACATGAAACACTGTCTGCTGGTTTCCGGCATTATTGTAGTTGTGTTTTTGTCTTGGGGGCAGGGTTATGCCCAGATCGACAACCTGACCAACATGAGCGCCGAATGGGTGCGCATGTCCAATCGCAATGCCGCAACAGATGCCGCGGATATTGTGGTATTCAACCCGGCGGGTCTGGTTGATCTGTCCGAGGGATTTCATCTCAACCTCTCCAACCAGTTTCTCTTTCGAAAACCCAGCCATGACTTCGTCGATCCCCTCGGTACCGGGGGATTAAGCTATGAGCAGGACAGCCCCGACTGGTTCCTGCCGAATCTGTATGTCTCGTATAGAGACGGGGACTGGTCAGTTTTCGGCGGCATCTACATCCCCGGCGGAGGTGCGGTGGCGGACTATCCGGATGGGTCCTACACCACCAGGGCCATTGGTGTCGGATTGTTAAACGACCCGGCTAGTCCATTCTTTGGAACCTATACCGGAATCACCAATGAAAAACTCAAGGCCGGCTCTATCTATCTCACCACGACTGCCGGGGGAGTGTATAAGATCTCGGAGACGATATCCATAGCAGCCGGCATTCGCAATATCGCCGCGACCAACACCATCGAGGGAGACCTTACCGTGACAGGCGGTGTGCTGGGACCTGTCGATACACCGGATGTACCGTTCAGTGTGGATGTGGAGCAGAAGGATATGGGTTGGGGGGCTGTATTCGGCGTCCAGATAAAGCCCGATGACAGGTTGAATATTGCCCTTCATGTGGAGACCCCGGTAGCGCTGAATCTTGAAACAGACATCAAGAGCGGCGACAATCTGAGCGAAAGCATCGGGTTGTTTGTGGATGGTCACAAGGATCGAAGAGATTTTCCGGGCATGGTGGGGCTGGGAGTATCCTACCAGTTGACGCCGGAATTCCGGGGTGAAGCGGACCTGAATTACTGGTTCCAGGAAGCCGCAGACTGGGGGAGGGCAGACGACGGAAGGGATATTTCCGATCTGGCCGGAGACTGCTGGAGTATCGGGGCTGCGGGGGCATATCAGTTTTCGCCTGAACTGGAGGTCTCTGCAGGGTTGCTGTACACGCTTTTCAGATGGGACGATATCGACGCATACTACAACGCAAATGCAGGGGCTGTTGAAGTTCAGTATTCGGATAATCTGAACCTCGGCTTTGGATTCGCCTATAAGGTGATCCCCCGCCTTAAGCTCAATTGCGGCATAAGCTATACGATGTGGGCGGACGAAAATATAATCACCCCTCTGGGCGAAGTGGAGATGGAAAATTCCACGTGGAGTTTTGCCCTGGGGATTGATTATTCCCATTAGGGCTTATAATCGTTGCGGAATAAGGCCGCAGACAGACAACCAGGACATGGTGATATTTTAGAGGAGAGTGTCAGTCATCCATGGGAGCATATGACAGCTATAAGAAAGATGTGCTTGAGGCAAGCCTCTGGCTTTTGGAACACGGCTATTTCGGATCGGAAAGGGGCTCTGGCGGCAATGTCTCTGCGCGGATCATGGAGCATTCAGCCATGGCTGTCACCCCTTCATCGGTGAAGTACCAGGACCTGTCGGCAGACGATATCTGTGTGGTGGGTCTTGACCTTTGTGTTATCGAGGGGGAACTCAACCCCTCTGTAGAATCGGGGATGCACAGCATCATCTACAACAATCGCCCCGATGTGAACGCCATCGTGCACACCCACCAGGTCTTCGGCAGTGTTTTTGCCGTTATAGGCAAACCTGTCCCGGCCCTTTTCGATGAGGTGTCCTTTTCTCTTGGACCCGTGGTGGATATCATCCCCTATGCCCTTTCCGGGACCGCGGAGCTTGCCGATAACGTGGCAGGCAAACTGTCCAACAATGCCAATGCATATATCATCGAAAACCATGGGATCCTGGCCCTGGGCAGGACCCTGGAAAGGGCCGTCTTCCATACCGAACTTTTAGAGAAGGCCGCGAATATCTACTGCCTGGCGCTCTCGACCGGCAGGACGATTCATACCCTCCCTGAGTGGGTAGTTGAGATGGTAACGTCTCTGAGAGACCATGAAGTAAACGAGGCAGCAAGGAGAACGCAGGAGAAGAATAAGAAATAGACTTCAAGCCTATAGCCGTGCGGACCAACGCGCTTTGTCCGCACGGGAATAACGGCATTGATGGCGCTGGTGAGGGCATCCTGTCATGGTATCTCAGGATGTACAACTGCCTTGAGTCCCGTGAAGGCTGGGCTGAATCGCCTTCACGGGATTTTTATCCTGGGCTTCCTATTTCATGCTGCGCTTCATTTCGTAGTGAACGAGGGTGGCGAGCATGAACACAAGCAATAGCAGCGTCAGGTTCATGGATCTTTGAGTAGAGCGTGTGCATGCAGAGATGAAACAGTTATCATCGTCGCTGTCGGACGCTACCTCCGGGGTGACAACAGGGGAATTATTGGCCGGTGCTCCGTCATCCATGATAACCCCGTCTGCTGTGAGGTCATCGTCTCCTCTTTCGCCGTCGACAAAGTACAGGGTGATCATATTGGCGTCGATCACCGCCCCTGTGCCTGTCGTGTCTTCATACATGAACTCGTACCAGTGCTCGGTCTGGTCATCCAGTGTGCGTCCGTATTTATAATAGGTATCACAACCCTCGCCATCGGGCAGGTACAGTTCCACCGTTGCTGATCCACCCACTGCCAGGCCATTGATGGTAAATGCAAATTCGCCGTAGGGGAAATCCATTTCTTCCGGCAGCACGGTGATCGGTTCCAGCGCTTCGACATTGCTGAGGGTAGCACCTCCGCCAGGGTCTGTTACTGCCAGGGTTACGTAATCTGTATTGTTGCAGGTAAAGCATGAAGTCACATTGTTCTGCAAATAATCCGCTATTGTATCGTTGTTTCCGTCATAAGCGGGATCGGGGTTTTCAGGGTCCGGGCCCTGTTCCATATAATCCGGGATACCGTCTCCGTCCGAATCAGGATCCACAACAGAGCAGCCGTTTTCATCTACTTCTGTTCCGGCAGGGGTATCGGGGCAGAGATCGAGGTCGTCGGTCACACCGTCGCCATCCGAGTCATCATATCCAATGGTTAGGATGTCCGATAATACGGTATCGCCAGCTTCTGTTGCATTAAACGGCGTCACTTCCGCCTGCCATTGATCGCCCTCGCTCACTTCCGCCGGGACAATCGTATTATTTCCGGATTCAGACATCTCCCTTATCTGGTCGCCTGAAAGTACGTAGTCATAGATCCGGCAATCATCAAGTTTGCCCTGCCACATCCAAAATGACTCCATCCTGCCGATATATACCCCGGGATCGGTGACGTCCCAGTATTCTGCTGGAACCGTTGCCGAAGCAACCTCTTCACCGTTTTTGTACAGTCGCATGGCACCGGTTTCATAGTCAAAGGTCACGGCAACGAAATACCATTTTTCGTACTCAATAGGCTCAGGGTCGGAAACCGCTACAATTCCTGCGTTATGGCCGGCACCCAATCTGCCGTCCGGATTTACCTTGAAGCAGTGATTGTTGGCATCATGGGAATGTCCCGAGATGATGTTGTTCCACTGGTACTCCGGAAATAGTAATTCTCTGTAGATCCAGGCTGTTTTTGTATAGGAGGATCGTATCGGGAAGATGTCGCCGGCATCGAAGGCGTCATTTCCGTCAAATTCATAGGCGCCGGAACCGTCATGACCTCCGTCCGGTATCCAGGTCGGGTCACTCCAATCTCCGAAGATCTCTATGGTTACAGAATTTCCCGAATAATCCTTTAGCGAACTTATTCCTCCGCCTTCAAACGGCAGGTACAAAACCATGAGCGGTGAACCATCCCGGTACCATGCCGTTGCCGATGTTAATTGATCCCCTGTTACCGGGTCCTCATCTAACGTGTAACTGCACGTTATCCCCCCTGAGTCAGCGGTTAAGGAAAGATCTGAGACATAAGGGGCCGCTGCGCTCCCTCCATTGAAAACAAATACAAAAACAACAATAAACCCGAGGGTTAACACTTTTTGGATAGTATTTTCTTTCATAAACTCCTCTCCTTTACGAT
>CAYRCP010000022.1:0-17312 GCA_964422755.1 uncultured Bacteriovoracaceae bacterium
AGGCACAGAGGCACAAAGTTTAGGAGCGGCTTTAGCCGCGAGCATTTTTATTATCATGGATGCCTGGGACCTTGTGATAGAACTAGAATCAAAAATAATAATCTTAGATCATTTAGGCATGTAGCTTAATCAAACCCGACACATTTTCATCTTTCGTTGTGGTCAATTGGCCATGCCGGTTAGTAAAAGAGGGCGAGACAAGGAAAAATGTATCTCCTAACAGCCTTCAGTCTTCACCCATTAAGACCCCAAGGGGGTTTCTATCAGCGCACTTATCCACCTGAGTAGTTACAAAAAAATAGATTACAGGAAACTTCACGCGCCGGCCGATAAATGGTATGGTACGTGCAAGCTTATGCTGTACAATCACTTAATTTTTTACTAGTATCAACGCAACACAAGGAGAGCCGGCATTGAACGAAAACACAGCTGCAAAGGCCATACAGATCAGCGTCATCATACCCATGTTCAATGAGGAAGAAAACGCTGAAGACACCATAACCAGGATTACCCAGACATTAAAGCGCGACGGCAGACCATTTGAGATTATTCCGGTCAATGACGGCAGCACTGACAATACGCTTTCGGTCCTTGATGATATCGCTACCAGGAATGAGCATGTTCGCGTGGTCTCATACTGGAAGAACGGCGGCAGGGGCAAGGCCATCAGATACGGCACCAGTGCCTCCCTGGGCGAGTACGTAGCTACCATAGACGCAGACCTCTCCTACGACCCGGCATACCTCACAAAGATGACAAAAGTCCTTGACGAAGAGCGTGATATCGATGTGGTTCTGGCGAGCCCGTACATGGAAGGGGGCCATACCGAGGGCGTCCCGAAGGACAGGCTCTTCATCTCCAGGACCGGCAACAAAATCCTCCAGCTGGCTATCCCCGAGAAAATTTATACCCTGACCTGCATTGTCAGGTGCTACCGGCGGCAGGTTATCGAAAGCCTGGATATGGAATCCGACGGCAAAGAGATCCACCTCGAGATCCTCTCCAAGGTGCTTGCCATGGGGTACCGGGTCAAAGAAATTCCCGCAACACTGACATCGAGAAAAAAGGGGAACTCAAAGTTCGCCTTCAAAGCCACGGCGCTCTCCCACATACTCTTCACCATCTTCGAACGTCCCAGCCTGCTTTTCGGTTTTATCGGCATCATCCTCGCGCTCATCGGCGTTGGCCTGGGTGTCTATATCCTCATCCTCTACTTTGGTGCCGTACTCAATCCCAACAGGCCGCTGATCACGTTGATGATTCTCTTTATCCTGGGCGGTGTCCAGATTCTTTCCTTTGGTTTCCTGGCATCTCAGATTCACTACCTGAGGAAAGAAGTGCTCCTGAATCGCAAGGCCCTGGCGAAGATCGACAGCAACAACGAAAAAACACGGCACGGCGAGCTCAAAGATGCTCGCACGCAGAACTCACAAGCGAATTGACTTGACAACAAACCCCGAATCATGATTCATTTTCCGTATTAGAATATTATTGTAATACAATACATGTGTATGCTTAATGCCTGCATCCCCAGGCACAGACTTTTTTATTGAAAGAAAGAAAATACCAGTTTTTCTTACTATAGCTTTCATTTTATGCAAAGGAGGGTTTGATGGCGAATCTAATCTTGGATGAGAGGGACCAGCAATTTGTCTTGTACGAGATGCTTGGCGCGGAAAATCTCTGTGATTTCCCGAAATTCACTGACTTTTCTCAGGATATGTTCGAAATGATTCTAAGCGAGGCGCAAAAATTTGCCCTCGAAGAGGTTTTCCCTACCCTGGAGGAGTCGGACAAGGTCGGCTGCAGGCTGGATGACGGACAGGTCTACGTACCGGAATGCTTCCACCGGGTATACAAACTCTTCTGTGAGAGCGGCTGGAACTGCATGTCGCAGCCCCAGGAGTCCGGCGGACAGGGACTGCCCTTCCTCATGAGAATCGCCGCCCATGAGTGGTTCATGCACAACTTCGCCTTCTCCTCATACCCGGGGCTCGGAGAAGGGGCCTCCCACCTTATCGAGGTCTACGGCTCCCAGGAACTGAAGGACAAATACATTCCCAACATGATCAGCGGCCAGTGGGGCGGGTCCATGTGTCTGACCGAACCGGGTGCCGGCACCGATGTAGGAAACCTCAGCACCAAAGCAGTGCGCCAGGATGACGGCACCTTCAAAATCCAGGGAACCAAGATCTTTATCACCGGCGGTGACCAGGATCTCACCGAAAACCTCATCCATCCCGTACTTGCACGCATCGAAGGTGATCCGGCAGGCACCAAGGGCATCTCCATCTTCATCGTACCCAAGTATATCGTCAATGAGGATGGATCGCTCGGCAGGCGAAATGATTTCGAGATCGCCAAGATCGAGGAGAAAATGGGCATTCACGGAAGCTCCACCTGCCTCATCAACTTCGGCGACAACAACGACTGCTATGCCGAACTCCTGGGTGAAGAGCGACAGGGCATGAAGATCATGTTCCAGATGATGAACGAGGCAAGAATCGCCACAGGACTGCAGGGGCTCACGAGCGGGAGCATTGCCTACCTTCACGCACTCCAGTATTCCAAAGAGCGGATGCAGGGATCATCACTCATGGATTTCAAGAATCCTGAAGCACCAAGAGTCCCCATCATCGAACACCCCGATGTACGCCGCATGCTCCTGTGGATGAAGTCCAATGTCGACAGTATGAGGGCGTTGATGTACTATGCCACGATGTGCGGGGATATAGCCTCGAACACCGCCGATGAGGCAGAGCTCGAAAAGATGCTCGGGATCTTCGAGGTGCTCACCCCTATTGTCAAGGCCTACTGCACGGATATCGGTTTCAAGATTACCGATACGGCCATGCAGTGTTATGGAGGGTACGGTTACTGCAGCGAATACCCGATAGAGCAGTTCATGCGCGACGAAAAGATCGCCTGTATCTATGAAGGGACCAACGGCATCCAGGCACTCGACCTCATCGGCAGAAAACTGGGGATGAAGAAAGGTACCTACTTCATGTATCTCTTAGGCGAGATGAATTCTACCATTGCACAATACAAGGAAGTCCCGGGGCTGGACATGCTGGCAGACGATGTCCAGGCCGGCGTCAATGCCCTGGCCGAAATGGGTCTCTTCTTTGCCCAGTGCGGCAAGGCCGGAAAATTCCTCGTCCCGGTGGGAAACGCCTATCCGTTCCTCATGATGATGGGCAAAATCATTTCCGCCTGGCTGCTCTTCTGGCAGGCTGGTGTTGCCCGGGAAAAACTCGCGGGAATTTGCGGCAGCAAAGGCGTAGACATGAGTAATAACGAAGGCATGCAGCAGCTCATCAAGGAAAACAAGGATGTCGCCTTCTATGACGGGAAGATCAAAGCGGCACGATTTTTTATCAAACACGTCCTTCCTGAAATTGAAGGGACCATCAAATCCATAAAAAGCGAAGACCTCTCCATCATGGAGATCGCTGCAGAGAGTTTTGCTTCATAAACAAGCCCATGCCCAAACACAATCAGCGGGGGAGAAGACTTCCCCCTGATTGTGTTTTCCTTCACCGTCCGGTTTGTATGAAAGAACCACCATAACCAATTATTCGCACCGATATTCAAGAAGATACAATGGACTCGCGAATAAATCTATTGTACCATGGCAGACAATTGAGATGTTATGAAGGAGCGGTCATGGTAGACGAAGGCACGCCAAAAGCCAAGCTCATTGAAGAAATTTATCAGCTTAGATCCCAGCTGCAGGATATGGAAGCATGCAATATCCGGTATAAACAGGCGGAAGAAGCCCTGCGCCAATCAGACTCCTTTTATCAGACCTTCCTGGAGAATACCGGCACTGCAACGATCATCATCGAAGAGGATACCACCATCTCCATGCTGAATGTGGAATTCGAGATGGTGACCGGGTATGCACGAGATGAAATGGTCGGCTATACCTGGACAAGGTATGTCGCTGAAGAGGATATCAAAAGGCTTTTGAATTATCACCGCAAACGCCGGTCAGCGCCTGATTCCGCCCCGAGAAACTATGAGTTCAAGATAAAAACCAGGCATGGGGAACTCAAAGACATTTATATGACGATTGCCATGATACCGGGCACAAAACTGAGCATCGCCTCCATGCTCGATATCACCGAGAGGAAACAGCTGGAAAAAGAAATTCTGAATATCTCCGAGAGGGAGCGCCAGAAAATCGGCCAGGAGCTTCATGACGATCTCGGCCAGCACCTCATCGGGATCGAGGTGATGACAAAGGTCTTGAAGAAGACCCTCGATGACAAGTCCTTTGAGGAAGCGGACTATGCTAGCGAGATAAACACGCTGGTGAAAGAGGCCATAACCAAGACAAGGAGACTGGCCCGCGGTCTGTGCCCGGTACATCTCGTTTCAAACGGCCTGGAGGCTGCACTTGAGGACCTGGCCTCTTCGGTTTCCTCCATCTTCGGGATCACGTGCACCTTTATCTGTCCAAAGAGGGTACCCATACGGGATAATACCCGGGCAACCCACCTGTACTACATCACAAAGGAATCCATCCATAACGCCATTGAACACGGACAGGCATCGTGGATAAACGTGGAATTGATAAAAAATGCAGACTCGGTATCTCTGGAGATACGCGACAACGGCATCGGCATCCAGGACACTGCGAACCATGCAGGTCTGGGGATAAGAACCATGAATTACCGGGCAAAGATGGTAGATGCAGCACTCATCATTGAACCGGCCAAAACCGGCGGAACCGTTGTCTCCTGCACATTCGATATCGGCCGCAGTTAAAGAGAGGTACGGAGTTGAGATGAAACCCAGGGCAAAGCGATCGATCCTCATCGTTGACGACCATCCCATCTTCAGACACGGACTCACACAACTCATCAATCAGGAAAACGACCTTATGGTCTGCGGCGAGGCAGAGGACTATCACAGTGCTTACAAAGCGGTGGAAGATCTCCATCCGGACATGGTGATCGTGGACATCACGTTAAAGAATATGAGCGGTATCGATCTGATACGGGAGATCCAGAAGACCGACAAGGGACTGCCCATGCTCGTCATCTCCATGCACGATGAATCTTTGTATGCCGAACGGTCGCTGCGCGCAGGAGCCCGGGGTTATATCATGAAACAGGAGGCATCCGAGAACGTTGTCCATGCAATACGCGAGGTGCTCGACGGCAAGATTTATGCGAGCAAGACCGTGACCGACAATCTCCTGACCCGTTTTATCGACGGTGCTCAGGACCGGCTGGACTCCCCGATACGGGCACTCACCAATCGGGAGATCGAGGTGTTCCAGCTGATCGGAGACGGGCTCAGGATCAGCGAAATAGCAGCCCGTATGAACCTCAGCGTAAAGACCATCGGAACCTACCGCGAACGTATCAAGGAAAAACTCAAGCTCGACAATGCCCCGAAACTTATGAGATATGCCATGAACTGGGTCGAGGACGAACGCAGGCTCAAGGAATAACCTCTCCACTCCTTGTTGTCTTTCGACAACAATGCGCCTTGAACATCCAGATTCCCAGTCACACTATTTTCTTTCCTCCCTGCCCTGCGCCTTCAATGTAGGTCATCGACCTTCAGATAATTCCTCTTTTCCAGCACAGAAGAAACAGTCTGTTCCCGATTGAGCAATCCATACAAATCCACGATTTATAAGATATGGAGGCACATTTCTCAAAAGGAGGGAGTTATGTCTAATTCAATCAATCTTGCAGGTGAAACTTATGATTACCAGTTGACCATCGGAAAACTGCTCTCGACAGCAGAATTTATCGCACCCGAGCAGGAGATAGTCTACAGAGACAAGCTGCGGTTCACGTACCGGGACCTGCTGAAAAGAATCAGCAGGCTCGCAGACGGCCTGACCGGTCTCGGCGTCAAACCCGGCGACACCATAAGCGTCTTCGATTATGACTCGCATCGCTACCTTGAATGCTACTTTGCAATCCCCATGATGGGAGCAACGCTGCACACCATGAACTGGCGGCTGTCGCCGGAGCAGATCGAATACACCATGAATCATGCCGAAGCGGACGTGGTTCTTATCAACGCTGATTTTCTCCCGCTGCTGGAATCCATCAGAGATAAGCTCACCACCATTAAAAAGATCGTTCTGCTCAACGATGCCGATGAAATGCCCAAGACCGCCCTTAAAATCGATGCAGAGTACGAAGCCATGCTGCAGGCTGCATCCCCTGACTTCGACTTTCCGGAGCTCGATGAAAACACCAGGGCGACAACGTTCTATACAACAGGTACGACCGGTCTGCCCAAGGGGGTTTTCTTCTCCCATAAACAGCTCGTCCTTCACACATTGAGCGTTTGTGTCCAGGTCGGGTGTTATGACTCGCCGGTACGGTTCTCTTCCACGGATGTCTATATGCCCATCACTCCGATGTTCCACGTCCATGCATGGGGATTCCCCTACTTTGCGACTATGATGGGGGTAAAGCAGGTGTACCCCGGCAAGTATGAACCCGAGATGCTGCTCAAGCTCATTTTAGGAGAGCGGGTAACCTACTCGCACTGCGTGCCCACGATCCTCCAGATGCTCGTGAGCAGCCCGGTGGCAAAAAAGATCGATATCTCGTACTGGAAGGTCATTATCGGCGGTGCCCGCCTGCCCAAGGCCCTGGCAAAGGATGCAATGGACCTGGGCATCAGAATTATGGCCGGCTACGGCATGTCCGAGACCTGTCCGGTGATCAGCGTGGCCAACCTCAAGCCACACATGCTTGACTGGGATAACGAAAAGAAGAGTGATGTGGTTATCAAGACAGGATTGCCGATCCCGCTTGCACAGGTCAAGATTGTCGATCCCGAGGGCAATGCCCTTCCCCATGATGGAGATTGTGCCGGCGAAATATTGGTACGAACCCCGTGGCTGACACACGGCTACTACAAGGATCCGGAGAAATCGCAGGAACTCTGGAAGGACGGATGGCTCCATACCGGGGACGTAGCCAACATAGACCCCGAAGGCTATCTCCAGATTACCGACAGGATAAAGGATGTCATCAAGACCGGAGGCGAGTGGATATCTTCACTGGATCTCGAGAATGTAATGACCATGCATGAAGCCGTTGCAGAGGCCGCCGCAATCGGCATCCCGGACAAGAAATGGGGCGAGAGGCCCATGATGATTGTTACCTTAAAGTCTGATTTCAAAGGCAACGGCATCAACAGCGACGTGCTCAAGGCACATATGAAACAGTGCGCAATGGAAGGGAAGATCCCCAAATACGGCATCCCTGACTTCTATGCCATCGTTGATGACATCCCAAAGACCAGTGTGGGAAAAATCGACAAAAAGGAAATCCGATTACTTTACTCACAGGAAAGCATCCAGATGGTTGCTCAGAAATAACAAATGAGCTTCGCTCCTTCTTGGAGTGAACAAGGGCATGGGGAATAACCCCATGCCCTTGTTCTACTGGATACGGCGAATCATTGTTACATATTAAGGACCTAGGCAGCAGATCAATTCTACACGTTAACACCTAAAACCTCAGACCTTGAACCTTTTTTTCAATAAAATACCCCATCTCTCCATATCTTCCCTCCTCCATTGCTGCGTTCACCCGTCCCCGTCAGTTCATTCATATTGAATTGCCCTGCCATTTATTGTAATATAATATAACTATATTACTATGTGCTGTTTTGTTGCGTTACCCACGCATTTATACTGAAATGAGGAGCGTTTATTATGCCCGTACTCGATACGTACTACACTGAGGAGCACTCTATCTTCAGGGAGTCCATCAAAAGATTCTTTGCCAGAGAGGTAACCCCTTTTGTCGATGAATGGGAACGGGCAGGCATCGTTCCCAAAGAGATCTGGAAAAAGTTCGGCAACCAGGGCTTCCTGTGCCCCTGGATACCGGAGGAATATGGCGGCACAGGGGCCGATTTCCTCTACACCCTCATTGCAATCGAGGAAGCTGCCAGAACCCACTGCAGCGGTTTTGCCTTTCCACTCCATTCGGATATCATCGTCCCGTATATCTCTAATTTTGCAAACGAGGAGCTGAAATCGCGCTGGCTCCCCGGGTGCATCTCCGGTGACATTGTCACGGCCATTGCCATGACCGAGCCTGCTGCAGGCTCCGATCTGGCGGCCATCCGCACAACCGCCCTCAAGGATGGCGACGACTACATCCTGAACGGGCAGAAAACCTTTATCTCCAATGGTATCCTGTGCGATCTCGTGCTCGTTGCAGCAGTGACCGACCCCCATGCAGAATCCCCATATACCGGAATCTCGCTGATCGGGGTTGAAGACGGCACCAAAGGCTTTGAGAAAGGGAGGAACCTTGACAAGATTGGCCTGCATTCCCAGGACACCGCAGAGATGTCCTTTGTCGATTGCAGGGTGCCGGCTGCCAACCTCATCGGCGCCGAAGGTCAGGGGTTTTACTATCTCATGGAAGAACTTCAGCAGGAGCGGATCGTGTGCGCCATTTTGTGCCAGGTCGCTGCTCAAGAGGCACTCCGGCTCACCATAGATTATACCAGAAGCCGTGAGGCCTTCGGCAGGCCTATCAGCCGCTTCCAGTATATCTCTTTCGAGCTTGCAAAACTCGCAACCGAGGTGGAGGTGGGCAGGGCATTCCTGGAAAGCCTTATCCTCGATCACATGCAGGGAAAAGAGATCGTCAAGAAGGCCTCCATGGCAAAGTACTGGCTCGCAGAGATGCTCAACCGCATGGTGAGTACGTGCGTCCAGTTCCACGGTGGATATGGATACATGGAAGAGTATCCCATAGCCCGCATATTCAGGGATGCACGGGTGCAGACAATCTATGCAGGCACGTCCGAAGTCATGCTTCTGATCATCTCCCGTTTACTGGGACTGTGATGAGAAGAAGGAAGGAGAAATCCCTTCAGTTTGCCGATTCGCTCCCCCTTGACTCGGCGGGAAAGGTACTCAGGAACCATGTGAAAGAGTTGCAGAAAGAACTCATTGGATAGAACCGGCGAGTGAGGCCTGCCATCAGGTTTTCTCGCAAATATATTGAATAGATATAGTGAAATGGCAACAAGGAGGGGAGTACCATGAAAGACAAGAGTTTCATCAATCTGGCAAAAGCTCTGCCTGCACTGGCATCCATGGAGCAGACGCGGGGACTGCTTCGAACCTTCGTGAAACAGTGGGGAGTCATGAATACATTTCGCATTCTCTATACCACCGGCAAAAAAACCGGTCACATACGCGCAATAAAATCCCTGATGAATTTCCGACTGGAAAAGCTCACCCCGAATTTTCTTATCTCCATGTGGGAGGTGTTCGGGGAGAGGGAGGCGATCATATCTCAAGGCACGAGGTTTACCTATTTAGATCTCAAAGAAAGGGTATTCAGGCTGGCCAACGCCCTGCAGTCTCTGGGTCTTGAGCCCAAAGACCGGTGTGCGGAGCTGCTCTATAACGGCAATGAATTTTTCGAGGCCTTTTTTGCCTGTTCGCTGATCGGCTGCCCCATGCCGTTTCTGAACTGGCACAGCAAGGGGAGCGAGCTTGTAGGCGCAATTGAGACCGCACGCCCCAAGGTCCTGATCCTCCATGAGGAATTCATCGACGAGATCGTACCCATCAAGAACTCTTTGCCGAGCATTGAGCACTACATCGTGGTGGGTGATCATGCCCCCGAGGGCATGATCCTCTACAAGGACCTGCTCTTGGCTTCGCAGGATCACATACCCGGGACAAACTTCATGGTGGCTCTGAACCCTTATACGGGAGGCACCACCGGGTCGCCAAAAAACGTGAACTATTTCGACACGATCGGCTATGCATTCAGCGATCTGGCTGAAGCCCCCAAGGTTCCCCTTTGGGAGTATCTGAAATTCATGATCCTCCAGTTCAGCTTCATGTACTGGTTCGGCGGCACCGAGATAAAAGACCCCATTACAAAGAATATGCGCTGTCTCATCCCCGGCCCCCTCTACCACGCCGGCTCCATTGCAGGCTGGGTGCCCTTTATCATCCTGGGCGGCACCGGCGTGCCCATGAAGCGATTCGACCCCGAAGATTTCCTGCGCATCATCGAGCAGGAACGGATAAACTGGGTTTTCGTGGTTCCCACCATGCTCGAGCGCATCCTGACCCTGAGCGAAAAGATACGACACCGGTATGACCTGAGTTCCATGCAGACCGTCATCTGCGCTGCCGCGCCTGCAACCCCTGAACTGAAAAAAAACACGAATGAGCTCTTCAAACATCAGGGTTGTACAATAAATGTCTTTACCGAATTCTACGGTTCATCAGAGACCGCAGTGGCTTCGGTTCTTTTGCCGAAAGACTATGAAGAAAACCCTGCGCGCTATGCAAGCGTGGGAAAGATACGCTGCGCCGAGACAAAGATCTATGACAAGGATTCCCGCACCTGGTGCCCGCCGAACAAGGACGGCAATGTCCTCACCAGGAGCCTCACCACCGTAAGCCTCAACTATGCAGGCTCTCCGGAAAAACTCGACCAGGCATTCAGAAAAGTAGACGGCCAGCCCTGGTTCGACGACGGGCTGAGAGGCCACATCGATGAGGACGGCTTCCTCTACCTTACCGGCAGGGAAAAGGAGATGATCATCTCCGGCGGGGTAAACATCTTCCCCAACGAGATCGAGACAGCCATCAAACAGCATCAGATGGTCTTTGATGTTGCCGTGGTACGCTACCCTGACAAGGGACTCGGAGAAGTCCCTGCAGCGGTAATCCAGCTCAAGGAGGGTCATCTTATCCGGGAGGACGATATTATCAACCACTGCAAGGACATCAAACTGAGCGGATACAAGATCCCCAAATACGTGGAATTTGTGGAGACACTCCCCCGGCATATCGACGGCAAGATGCGAAAGAGTGAAATCGAAGACCGCTACTGGCAGGGGATCGAGCGCAGGGGATAAACACCGGTAAAAGAGGGGGCGATTTGCAAGAGGCTGCCCCCTCTTCATGATTTTCCGGCATCAGGCTTTCCCTTTGCCTACACGTATAAGAGGTTTTTTCCTATCGCTTTTTCTTGATAAAACAGGTATGTATACTCTTTGCTGAATCACACGACAACAACAAAACCCATATGCACCACAAGGAGCCATGATTTACGCAGGACTGACATTAATGCTCGCCGGTATGACTACGGTCTTTGTCTTTCTTATGATGATGATGCTTTCCATCCGGATCCTGACTTTTCTGACCCGCCACAAAACGGCAGACGAACTCCGGATCATTAAGCAGCAACGGAAGAAAAAGACGTCTCGAAGCAGCGCAGCTCGCGATCGGGAAGATGGCGGCGCTCCGCTTGCGGTTATCACTGCAGCAATCGCCGCTTTTGAGCAGGACCACGCCATTAGCTAGCTTCATATCTTCCTGATTGTTACCATGCCTTACCCCCCCAGGGTGTCGGATGAACAAACATGGTCTGTAAAGTACTGAAAGAAAGGTAAGAGTTATGAAAACGATTCGGTTCATGGATACATCATTCAGAGACGGGTTTCAGTCGTGCTACGGCGCACGCGTAGCAACCGGTGATTTTCTGCCGGCAGTAGAGGCAGCGCTCCATGCAGGAACGACGCATTTCGAGGCAGGAGGAGGCGCCCGTTTTCAGAGCCTGTTCTTCTACTGCAATGAATCCGCCTTTGATATGATGGATAGCTTCCGCGAGGTGACCGGCAATGATGCAAACCTCCAGACTTTAGCCCGCGGCATCAATGTAGTGGCCCTGAGCCAGCAGCCCAGAGACATCATCGATCTGCATGCCAGGACGTTCAAGAAACACGGTATCACCACCATCCGGAATTTCTGTGCGCTTAACGACGTACGGAATCTCAAATATTCCTCACAGCGAATTGTGGAACACGGACTGAAGCACCAGATCGTGGTCACCATGATGGATCTCCCACCCGGATGCACAGGTGCTCATACTCCGGAGTTTTATCTTGACTGTATTCGCACTATCCTTGATGAAGAGGTGCCCTTTGATTCCCTGTGTTTCAAGGATGCCAGCGGAACATCAAACCCCAGGAAAGTCTATGACACCGTAAAGGGAGCCCGAGAGCTGCTGGGAAATGATGTGACCCTCTGGTTCCACTCCCACGACACTGCTGGTGTGGGCATCGCCCAGTACATCGCGGCCGTCCAGGGAGGTATCACCGGGGTCGACCTCTGCATGGCTCCGGTGAGCGGCGGCACGTGCCAGCCCGACATTCTGTCCATGTGGCACGCACTCAAGGGAACGGATTTTACCCTTGATATCGATTACGAGAAGATCCTCAAGGCAGAGGAGATCTTCAAAGAATGCATGAAGGACTATTTCGTCCCTCCCGAGGCCAAGATGGTATCGCCCAACATAGTGCTCTCGCCCATGCCTGGAGGAGCACTCACCGCCAATACCATGATGATGCGGGATACGAAGACACTGCACCTCTATCCCAAGGTCATCCGGGAGATGAGCGAAGTGGTTAAAAGAGGCGGATTCGGCACGTCGGTAACGCCGGTGAGCCAGTTTTACTTCCAGCAGGCCTACACCAATGTCACCCAGGGCCCCTGGAAGAAAATCCAGCCGAACTACGGCGACATGGTCCTGGGCTACTACGGACGGACCCCGGTCGAACCCGACCCGGATATCGTCAAGCTCGCATCAGCCCAGCTGGGCAAGCCCGTGTTCACTGACGACCCGCTCGATATCCTGGAGCCGGGCATCCCCAAAGCAACAAGGATACTCGAGGAAAACGCACTCCCAGTGAGCGAGGAAAACATCTTCATCCTTGCCAGCTGTGAAACCAAGGGCCTCGACTATCTCCTGGGCAGGGCCAAGACAAACATCAGAAAAATCTCGGAGGAAAAAGAGCCTTCACCACCAACAAAACCCAAAACGTCCAGCGACAAAAGGCATTATACGGTGAGTGTTGACGGCCGGGCCTATCAGGTTATGGTTTCCGCCGGTAGCGGCATCAGTGCTCAACCGGCCAGCATCCCTGCACCGGCAGCGACGTCGGATACGGTGGAGGTAAATGCACCCACGCCCGGCAACATCCTCCAGATCCTCGCCACGGTCGGCGATTCGGTAAAGAAGGACGAAACCCTGCTCGTGCTTGAAGCCATGAAGATGGAAACCGCCATCACCGCGCCGGCAGACGGCCGTCTTTTAAGTATCGAGGTGGACCAGGGGGATACGGTACAGGCGGGTGACCTCCTGGTCGTCCTCAACTGAACGCAGGAGGAATACACCCATGAAAAAGATACTTCTTGCATCCATGCTGCTTCTTTTCTGGCTGCCCTCGGCATCGGCCAGTGAGCTTGTTTCCATTATCGCACCGGTAAATGCCCGGGTCATCAAGGTAAACGTTACGGGCAGCGATTTCATCTACAGCGGAGATGAGATCGCAACCCTGAAGAAAACCGAGGGCAACATCATCCACCTCAAAGCAGGGGTATCCGGCAGGATCAAGGATCTCACCATCGATCCCTACGATTATATCAAAGCAGGACAACGCATCGGGAGCATCCTCTCTTGTGGGGTTGTGGCAGAGACCATAGAGGTGGACGGTGGCGGGATGCTGCCGCCCATCAAGACCTTGGCCAAAAACCTGTATAATTCTACTGGCCTGGCAGCTTTTATCCACGGACACCACCTCTCTTGGACCCTCGGGATTGGCCGCGTCATCATGATCCTCGTCGGGTTCGTCCTGCTCTTTCTCGGTATTCACAAGGGATTCGAGCCGCTTTTACTTGTTCCTATCGGATTCGGTGCCGTATTGTCGAATATTCCCATTGCCGGGATCGCAGAGCACGGGGGACTGCTGTATTATTTCTACGAGGTCGGCATCGCCACCGGAGTTTTTCCCCTGATTATCTTCATGGGGGTGGGGGCAATGACCGATTTCGGGCCCATGATAGCCAATCCAAAGACATCTCTTCTGGGAGCTGCGGCCCAGTTCGGCATATTTTTTACCCTCATCGGCGCCTTGATGCTCAATGCTATCCCGGGCATTGATTTTTCGCTGAAAGATGCTGCAGCTATCGGCATTATCGGCGGTGCCGACGGGCCTACTGCCATCTTCCTCTCCAGCCGCCTCTCCCCCAGGCTACTTGGGTCCATTGCCGTGGCCGCCTATTCGTACATGGCTCTGGTTCCCATCATTCAGCCGCCCATTATGCGGGCTCTCACCACTGAAGCGGAGCGAAACATCGAGATGAAACAGATGCGCTATGTATCCAAACGCGAGAAGATCCTGTTCCCTCTGTTGGTGCTTTCGCTGTGCATCCTGCTTCTGCCCACTGCGGCACCGCTGATCGGAGCACTCATGTTCGGCAACCTGGTGCGTGAGTGCGGGGTGACCGAACGGCTCTCCTCAACGCTTCAGAATGCGCTTATCAATATCGTCACCATCTTCTTAGGACTCGGTGTCGGCAGCAAGCTTTCCGCGGAGAAATTTCTGTCTCTTGAAACGCTCGGGATTCTCCTGCTCGGGGTAATCGCATTCAGCATCGGCACTGCAAGCGGGGTGCTCATGGGCAAGATCATGGCCAAGCTCAGCAAAACCCCCATCAATCCGCTCATCGGCGCAGCAGGAGTCTCTGCAGTACCCATGGCTGCCCGGGTGGTAAACAAGGTGGGCCTTGAGTGCAATGCCCAGAACCATCTGCTCATGCATGCCATGGGTCCCAACGTATCAGGGGTAATCGGCTCGGCAGTGGCTGCGGGCGTTCTGCTGGCGATCCTGTGATAAATATATAGAGGAGACGAGGCATGCAGATCTTCTCCAGCAAGAGATACAACATGGAGGTTTTGAACACATTTGCTGGCGAAGTTCCCTGCCGTTGTGTGAGAGAGTTCCATTATCCCTCGAAGAGACATTAAAAAATCACAATTTCCCCTTGCCGGAAATCAAACAGTTAATTAGAATTATTACCGAATCGGAGGTTGGTTTGGGAGAATATGCCAAGTCGGAAGAAACGAGGATGAAGCTGATCAATGCAGCCGGGGAAATCATAGCAACAGGGGGATTAAGTGCCCTGACCATCCGGGGCGTTGCCCACAGGGCAGAAGAGAATGTCAGCAGCATACACTACCACTTCGGAAACAAAGAGGGGCTGCTCATCGCCACGGTTACCTATGCCATGTCGGAATGGATGAAGTACGACTGGAAGGAGTTTGTAAAACAACGGTCAGAACTTTTCGGTTATGACACCGGGAAGGCCCTTGTCATTCGGGAGCTGGTGGATATCCTCTTCGAGCTGAGCTTTTCCGGCAACAAGCCGCAATGGTGTTCGCGAATGCAATACCTCACTATCATGCATTCTAATCAAACGGCTGATATTATATTCTCCAGTGTTCTCAACCCCAATTTTTCAATGTTTTTGGAAATATACCACAACATCAACCCAGGCTGCAATGACGACGAAGCACGTCTCTGGGCAATTCATTTCATGTCGCCGTTCGTCCAGCTTATTGTGATGGAAGAATCGGTCTTACGCCTCTTGGGGAGGGATTCCTACTCAAATGAATTTCTGGAAACATACAAAGACTATATTCTGCGAAGCACCCTGCATATCCTCGGGCTCCCTGAAGATCAACCGGATACCGGTACCTGAGGCATCAGTCAGATACGCACACCATATTTTAAACCGCACCATATATATCGATTTTTCTCGTAGTCAAATACTGATCGGAAGATCGAACCTTTTTTGAGGGGTACACCTCGACCTCATGTTTCCGTTTCCATGCAGTGCATACATATACCCGCAGGACATCGCTATGGTAAGAGCCTCTTTTCCCCTCCTTTACGATGCCCAACACGTATACCTTACAGAATACCTTTATAATAGGTCATTTGTTCTAATTATAACACTTGACCTATATCAAACATATGTTCTATATACAGGTGATACACCTACCGTTCTTTGACAATCGGGTACGGATCACCTTGGCCCTCTGGATGCAGGAGAATATCCCACCAAACAAAACAGAACAATCTCCCATCAGCGAAGAACGAGATCTTTCATGATCTCTGCACATAAGACACAAAAAACCACAACACAGAGGAGGAGAGATTATGTCACAACAAGCACAAGGCAGCACGTTTGCAAGCGCAAGCCCGGCAGGAGAATTTGCCCTGGCATTTTACCTGGGATGCCTGTGGCCTGTATGGAGCGGTATCGCCCCCCATGATCAAGCCACGGTTCTCGTTACACTCGGCATCGGATGCGCAATCACCCAGTTGGTATGCGGCATCATCAACCTGCACAAAGGCAACATCATGGGCAACATCATGGTGGCCTTCAGCATCTTCATGTGGTACGGCGCCCTGGAGCACCTCGGCAAGGTGCAAGGATGGATCCCGCACAACACCCTGGTGGTTGACGGTGTGATATTCGGCGTCATGGGCCTCGTGATGGTTATCCTGACCATCCCGCACTTCACCATGCCCAAGGCATTCGCCTTTTTTATGATCTTCACCGATGGATTCTTCGTCCCTGCTTCGCTGTTTTTCCTTACCGGCAATACGATCTTCAAAACTATTGCAGGTTGGGATCTCCCGCTCATGATTCTGGCATGCGTATACTGCGGAACGGGTATCATGCTCAACACCTATTTTGGCAAAGAAGTAATGCCTATGGGGAAACCTTTTGTGACACGGGCATAATAAAATATCGTGCGCCATTGTAATAGAATGCCCAAACAACGATTGATACTCCGGGAAGGGCCCTCTGTGAAGAGAAAGAGACAAGCCACCTCACAGTTCACAACCCCACGTCACTGTGAGGTGGTCTCACACTCTCATCATATAAAATCAGAAAGAACTGTCAATACCACTCTGATGTTCTTTTGATCACTGATATGAACCCTTTTGGTATGCCTTGGAAGTTTCTGTGCAGCCCGGGAAGAACCAGCGGGATCTTCGACAAGCTGGGGAAATTAAATCAATGATTCTATATGTATTTATTCTAAACTTGGGTCGATATTTCCGTGACCAGGATGAAGGTCAAAACCAGGTATGTTTACAGACTACCCCGTACTCATTGGTAGACATACGTGCAAGGGGTAGTCTGTATCACGATTATTCGGCCGGTGCCTCAGGTTCTGCAATCGGACCGTACCAGGAAAGACCCTCCAGCTCAGGGTCGTCGATAAGCTGCACAAAGGAGTCGCCCATGGAGAGTATGACCATTTTGCCGAGCAGCACCTCTGCCTCTTCAGAGTCCTCGAATTCCATCAGCTCTTGAATAAGCTCTTTGTCATCCGGCATCTGCAC
The DNA here is from genome assembly GCA_964422755.1 of uncultured Bacteriovoracaceae bacterium. Taxonomy (GTDB): domain Bacteria; phylum Desulfobacterota; class Desulfomonilia; order UBA1062; family UBA1062; genus DSAD01. The sequence continues at coordinate 17,251 of CAYRCP010000022.1, forward strand.
GATCTCTACGATACTCATCAGGTTGGAGCCATCCTCGGCGCGGTCAAATAACCAGTAATATC
>CAYRCP010000023.1:0-16375 GCA_964422755.1 uncultured Bacteriovoracaceae bacterium
CTGAAGGCATTTAGGCTGTAGAGGGTTAGTGAAAAGACTCATGAAACTCTATAATAGCCGGGACTGCTCAGGTGGATAGGCTGCTGGGATGACGGCTGACAGAGCTTTTCAGGCTATAACCTGAAGGTGCCCTGAAAGAAATGCCTTTGGGTTGCTCTTAGGTATATGATCACAAGAAGGTCCCTTTATTCTATCTCCCGCTTTTATCTTTTTATCCTTTGCTAACAGTCTAATAGTCTTCAGCCTAATAGCCTACAGATCAAGCCAGCGTGAAATGAGGTTGCCGGCATCACCTGCCTTGCAGTACGAGCTTTGATCATGATGGCTCCTGATCCAGGTGATCTGGCGTTTTGCATAGCGCCTTGTATCACGCTGAATCTGTTCTATGGCATCATTCAGACCGATCTCCGAGTTCAGATATTTTAAGACATGCTTATAGGCGAGGGTTTGCATGGATCTCAGCGACCCGTCATAGCCCATTGCCAGGAGGTTGCGCGTTTCGGCCACAAGCCCGAGATCCATCATCCGGTATACCCGGTCGTTTATGGCTTCATAGAGTTTTGACCTGTCCGGCATTATGCAGACGATACGTGCATCGTACCGGGGTGTTGAAAATGCGTGCTGATCGTGGAGAGAGCTGGGCCTGACGCCGGTAGAAAAGATGATCTCCAGATAGCGCACGATTCTCACAAAATCATTGGGGGGTATTTTTGCCGCCGAGGCGGGATCGGTCCGGGCAAGCATATGCCAGAGACAGGGGGTGCCCTTCTTTTCCCTGAGCGAGCCAAAATAAGCACGAAGCCTGGGTGAACGCGGCGGGGCCGCAATCAGGCCGTATATCAGTGATTTTATATACAGCCCTGTGCCGCCCACCACGATGGGCACGCGGCCGCGGGAGATCACCTGGGAGATCTTTTCCCCGGCCAGGTCGGCAAACATGCCGGCATTGAACTCTTCATCAGGGTCTGCAATATCTATGAGGTGATGGGGCAGGATGGTTTGTTCCTGCTCATCCGGTTTTGCCGTGGCGATATCCATGTACCGGTATATCTGCATGGAATCTGCGGAGATGACCTCAATGGGATACGAACGGGAAAGCTCCAGGGCTACCCCTGTCTTACCTGAACCGGTCGGGCCGGTAATGACGATCAGGGGCGTCTTCCTATCCACCGTTCTATCTCATCTGTACCGATCTTCTTGCATAAGGGTCTCCCATGGGGGCAGGTCAACGGGGAGCCGATCTCATCGAGATCCTTGAGCAATGCAGCCATCTCGGGGCCGGTAAGGCTGCGTCCGGCCCGAACGCTTGCATGGCAGGCTATGGTGGCAAGGATATCGTGCAGGTAATCTCCTTTGCTCAGGTTTCCCTGCAACACTTCATTGATGAGCTCAAGGATAATCTTTGTCATATCTCTCTTGTCAAGTATTGTGGGGATGGACCGTATGGCAAGCGTGTTCTCACCAAAAGGGCTCACCTCAATACCGATCTGCTCTACATGCTGCGCTATTTCTTCAAACGCACCATACTCGACAGGGGTGAGTTCAAGAATCGCCGGGGTGAGCAGCATCTGCGAACTCATGGTTTCGTTTGTATAGACCTCTCTGAGTTTCTCATAGGTTATCCGTTCATGGGCTGCATGCTGGTCTAAGATGTACAGGGCTGTGTGATCTTCCAGCAGCAGGTAGGTGGAAAGAAAGGTACCGATTACCCGCTTGTCACTATACGTTGTTTTTTTCTCTTCAAAGAGGCCGGTCTGGACAATCGGAGACATCCAGGTCTTTTGCTCATTACGGCTTGTATACCCAGGGAGAGCTTGTTCCTCAACACGTTCTTGCCTTTCCTCGTGCTCGAAGTCGGCCAGGGGTTCCTTCAGGGGTTGCTGCTGCGTGGCACAAAGGGTTTCCCGCAGGGTCTTTGCCACCAGGCCGAATACCGCCGACGAGTTCTGAAACCTGACCTCGGCCTTGGCCGGGTGAACATTGACATCGACCAGGGAGGGATCGATCTCGATGAACACTATGGCGAGCGGATAACGCTTTTTCATGAGCATGCCGCGATATCCCTCGATGATTGCCGAAGACAGAACCTGATCTTTGACAGACCTGTTGTTGACATAGGTATAGATGCCCGAGCGGGTCGGCCGTGACTCCTGCGGCGAAGCAGCGATGCCGTGCACACGTATAGCCGGTCTTTCCTGGGAGAAATCCTTGAGTTTGCCGCCTAAAGCTTTGCCCCATATGGCCTTTACCCGCTCTTGCAGGGATGAGCCTTCTCTGAGGTTCAATACGGTCCGTCCGTTCATGGTGAGGAGAAAACGCCTGGCAGGATAGGCAATGGCATAGCGTGAAACGGTATCAATGATATGCCGCTGCTCGGTGGCAGTGGTCTTCATGAACTTTTTTCGTGCAGGGGTATTGAAGAAGAGGTCCTTTATCTCCACGATGGTACCGGCAGGCATGCCTTTCGGTATCTTCTCCGTGACAGTTCCTGCAGCCATGGAGACCATCAAGCCCTTTGAGGAACCGGGGGTGCATGTTGCGATGGACGCATTACTCACCGAGAAGATGCTGGGCAGGGCTTCGCCCCTGAACCCGAGGGTGTGAATGGCAAACAGATCGTCTGAATTTTGTATCTTGCTCGTTGCATGACGCAGGACAGCCACCTCGATATCTTCTTCTGCCATGCCACGGCCGTTGTCGGCTACCCGTATGAGATCGCTCCCACCACCTTCAATCTCTATGGTGATGGAGTCTGCACCTGCATCAAGGGCGTTTTCCACAAGTTCCTTGACCACCGATGCAGGTCGCTCGATCACTTCACCGGCAGCTATCTGATTGATAAGTTCCTGCGACAGCAGGTGTATTATTCCCATGGTCTTTCACTCACGCCCTTTGTTCATTCATACCCTGTTGTGAAAACCTTAGTCATCCATAACTATGGTGAGAGCCTAATCTGTTCACCTTTACTGTTCCCACATGCGGCCTGCCTCGTTGTGGCGGAATAATCAGTATTCCAGTGCCACAAAGTCATTTCTTTCTGGGTACCTGCAATCTAACAACCTGAACAGTTACAATGTTTTCAGACTATAGTGGGTAAAAACAAAAAGTCAACTTCTGGTTCTGCGTGTATGTTTATTATTGAATCGAAAGCATGAACATGATTTGCCGTTGGCTCTACTCAATGCTCTTATGAAAGTACCATGTGTTCCCTTGACATTTGTGTGATTTTTTATGATACATGGAGTCATGTTTTCACACAAAGATTAGACAACGGAGAAAAGTCATATGGGCTTCCTTGAGATTCAAAACCTGCATGTATCCGTCGGTGGCAAAGAAATAATCAAAGGGATCGATCTTTCTTTGGATGCCGGCAGAACAGCAATCATTTTCGGACCAAACGGTTCAGGCAAAAGCACCCTCCTTGGTACCTTAGCAGGTCTTCCCGGATACGAGATCACCCAGGGATCGATTACCTTCAAGGGCATTGACCTGACAAAACTCACAATAGACGAGCGGTCACGCGAGGGTATCGGGCTCTCATATCAGTACCCGCCCGCCATCAAAGGTGTCCGTCTGCAGACCCTGCTGGATAATCTCAGCAGCGATCCTGAGCTCATCGCCTCCAGATCAGAAATGCTCGACCTTGCCGGCTATCTCAGCAGGGAAGTAAACGTGGGATTCTCTGGCGGGGAAAGGAAACGCTCCGAGGTACTCCAGCTTATGCTCCAGAACCCGGACCTTATGCTCTTTGACGAGCCGGAATCCGGTGTTGATATCGAAAACATCTCGGTTATTGCAAATGCAGTAAGGGTTATGCTGGAAAAGGACAAACCTATCAAAAAACGTTCTAAATCTGCAATAATCATCACGCACACAGGATTTATCCTCGATTATATCAAGGCTGATATTGCCTTTGTGATCATGAACGGCCGCGTTCTCGGCTGCGGTGCACCCGGTGAAATTTTCGAGGAAATAAAAAAGGATGGCTACAAAAATTGTGCAGGATGTTTTGCAGACCAGTTTCAAGAGATCATTACAGGTGACATCAAATGAATATATCTTCAGTAGACTCACAGCGCCTGATCGACATCGGATATGATTCATGTATTGCCAGCTGCGGCAATTTCATGGTTCTCGACCAGAGCATACTCAATATATCCAGCAATATTGAAGGCCTGCATATCATGCCCATTGCTCAGGCCTTTGAAGCGTATCCACACGTACGCGAGAAACTCTTCTTCAACCTGGTGAGCAGGGACAAGAATGAATTTACAAAGATGGCGGCCGGCGCAGAGCCTGTAGGCTATTATATCCGCGTGGAAGAGGGGGTCAAAATAGAAGAGCCTCTTCAGGCGGCCTTTCTCTTTGGAACCCAGGGCTCCACGCAGCTCATTCACAATATTATCGAGCTGTGTGATGGTGCGCAAATCAATATTTTAAACGGGTGTACCACTGCCACACATAATAACAGCGGCACCCATGTGGGTATCACAGAGACGTATCTGGGAAAAGAAGCAGATCTGGGATTTACCATGCTGCACAACTGGGGCAATGAAATCGAGGTTTTTCCGGTCAGTGCCGTGCAGGTCGGTGAAAATGCGCGCTATATCTCGAACTATGTGGCCATGACCACGGTGAAAAAGTACGTTTCGTATCCTGTAGCATACGTTGAGAAGGATGCATCTGCCCGTTTTTACTCAATTATATATGCTCGGAAAGGAGCATACTTCGACTCGGGAGCAATGGTTGTTCTCAAGGGGGAGAATTCCGGCGGCGAGATCATCAGCAGGGTCGTATCTGATGGCGGGACAGCGATTTCGCGGCAGATGCTCTCCGGCGATGTACCCGGTGCCATCGGACACATGGAATGCAGCGGACTGCTCCTTGATGACCATGGCGTTATTCACTCGATTCCCGAACTCAGGGGCGCACACCCTGATATCAATCTCTCACACGAGGCAGCCGTGGGAAAGATATCGTCCAAAGAACTCAGCTATCTCATGACCAGGGGGCTTACCGAAGAGCAGGCACGTTCGCTCATCATCCGCGGATTCCTCGATATCAAGATCGAGGGCCTTCCTCCCAAGGTGCAGTCCATGGTGGATGATATCATTGAACGCTCGATCGGTGGATCGATCTGATATTCGCATTCGCACGTTGCTGATATACCCGTACCCCGCGGCTTGCCGCGGGGTAGTCCAATACAACAGCCAATATCCTGTTAGGCTGAAGGCTGTCAGTAAATGCATCCTTTCCAGATCAAGCCATGAAACCCAGAACCTAAAAGACCCCCAGGGGCATTTCTTTCAGGGCACCTGCAGACCTGTTACTCTCATGTTCAGTCATTCTTTGCGTCTTCGCGCCTTTGCGCGAGTTTTCCTTTTCTCAAGTTACTATACTGCTAGATTACCCTAACTCCGGATAATAATGAGTAAGCATAGTAGGGAACGAAAGATTACGATGTTCTCGTCAAGGCAAAAAAAGCACTGCCTGGGGGCTAAATTCCTGATAATCCATAACACATTGAATATATTGCATTAAAAGTCTTCACCATTTGCCCGTCAGTGCATTCTATTGCAAGGGGGAATGGTTTTATACGTCTGTTAATGGAATAGGGCACGTATTTTCAGCACATCATTACAATTAATAGAACATGTCGTTATTTTTTTCAGATCATTGCGGATACTGTTCACCACCGGCGGGGGTAAGCGAGGGGTAAAGTGTTTTTTGCAGGACCTGGGGGAATGGTTCATCGCTGCCCCGATTTATTAAACTGATAAATCCAGGAAGGGCACCTCTGTTTTACCGCACGAGATTTAACAGATCTGCTATTTAACATAATATATATTATCGGCCAATCAGGTATATTCAATAAAACCTTACTCGTGTATCAGGTACGGTATTCCGAATTTATCTCCACGTATTTATAGGACAGGTCGGTTGTGTATGCACAAAACTCTCCCACACCATCACCCAGGGAAACGTCAATGGATACCTCATCAGCTTCCAGCAGTTCATGAAGCGTATCCTCATCAAATCCTGGTGCCTCGGTTCCTGATCTCACAACCACATAATCGCTCATGGTGATATCTATTTTCTCTGGCTGTATTTCCACGCCGCTGTAACCGATTGCGGCAATGATTCTTCCCCAGTTGGGATCGCAGCCAAACAACGCGGTCTTCACCAGCACAGAGTTTGCAATACTCATGGCCACGGTCTTTGCATCGTCATCACTGCCGGCACCTTGAACCGTGATCTTTACGAATTTCGTCGCCCCTTCGCCATCCTTTACAATCATCAAGGCAAGCTCAAGGATCACCTCGGTAATGGTCTGTTCAATTATTTCAGTGTTTTCAGCAACATACCCGGAAGCAAGCGCAATCAGGGTATCATTTGTCGAGGTATCGCCATCAATCGATATAGCGTTAAAGGTGTGCTTGACTGCTTTTTTAATAATATTATCGAGCACTTGAGGGTCAATTCGGGCATCGGTCAGCACAACGGCAAGGGTGGTGGCCATATTCGGGGCTATCATGCCGGCCCCCTTTGCAATGCCCAGCACACGGGCCTTGCCTGCCTGCTTTGCAACGACCTTGGGAACGGTGTCAGTGGTCATGATGGAACGGGCAAACGCCTCCACATTATCACCAAGCCCCTGGCTGAGCTGTTCTATCTTGTCGAGCATTCGCCCCACAGGCAGGTGTACGCCAATTACGCCGGTAGACAAGGGAATGATCTCATCCCCCCCTACTCCGAGCCCAGTTGCAACAGCAGCGGTTATTGCCTGTGCATCTTCAATTCCCTTTTTGCCGGTGCAGGCGTTTGCATTTCCTGAATTGGTGATAATGGCTCGCGCCTTTCCATTCTCCACCAGTTCCATACCGATGACAACAGGTGCCGCCTTTATCTGGTTTGTCGTGAACACCCCTGCGGCAGCGGCGGGCTTGTCGCAGAAGATCAGTCCCATATCCAGCCCGGTATGCTCAGGCGACTTTACCCCGGCATTCGCTGCTGAAAAGGTAAATCCCTGTGGAATCATTCTCCTCTCCCGCAACACTGTTTATATTTCTTGCCGGAACCGCATGGGCAGGGATCATTTCTTCCGACCTTCTTTCCCTGCCTCCTCACGGTGGAGGGTTTTTCCGCTGAAGGTCCTCTGCCGAGCTGCATCCGCTGTTTTCGCTCCCGATTCGAAATAGAATCGATATCTTCCTGGCGCTGGACCTGGATCTTGAACAGTCTCTCCAGCGAGAGCTCCCTGATCCTCGAGAGCGTTCCCACGAACATGTCAAATCCTTCTCTCTGGTACTCCCGCAGGGGATTCTTCTGACCGTAGCCCCTCAGGCTGATGCCGTCCTTGAGATGATCCATGGACAGGAGGTGGTCTTTCCAGAAATTGTCAAGCGTAAGGAGAAAGATCTGCCGTTCAACGATCCTCATGATGTCAGGGGTAAATTCCTCTTCCCGGCTGTTATACTTTTCGATAATCTCTCCCCGGAGAGCTTCCACAAGCATCTCTGACGAGTCTCCCTTTTCAGGGGTGTAGGCAAGCTGGAAGTCAAAGGTGTTCTTCACCCAGCCGCTGAGTCCATTCATGTCCCATTCACTCACTTGCGTCTTTTTCGGCACATAGGACTCGAGGACTTCATCAAGGACTTCATCGATCATCTCTTCGACAAAGCCTCGCAGATTATCCTCGGAGAGGATTTTCCTCCGCATGGCATAGATCACTTCACGCTGTTTGTTCATGACGTCATCGTATTCCAGGAGGTGTTTCCGAATTTCGAAATTTCTCCCCTCGACCTTCTTTTGCGCACCCTCGATGCTTCGGGAGATGAGTTTATGTTCAATAGGCTCATCCTCCCCAACCCCGAGCCGGTCCATGATGGAGGATATGCGCTCTGAGCCGAATATGCGCAGGAGGTCATCTTCAAGACTGAGGAAGAAGCGGGATTCCCCGGGATCGCCCTGTCTTCCGGAGCGCCCCCTGAGCTGATTATCTATACGTCGGCTCTCATGACGTTCGGTTCCAAGGATGAAAAGCCCGCCGGCAGAAATAACCTCTTTGTGCTCATTCTCGCATTGTTTCTTGAATTTAGCTATTATTTCCGAGTACTTGTCTTCATCTTGATTTGCCACTTGCTTGGCAAGAAATTCAGGGTTTCCTCCAAGCATAATATCTGTTCCTCTGCCGGCCATGTTCGTTGCAATGGTGACCGCACCTTTCCTGCCGGCCTGAGCAACAATCTCAGCCTCGCGTTCATGGTGCTTTGCATTGAGAACGTGGTGAGCCAATCGCTTTTTCTTGAGGAGATTGGATACCTTTTCCGAATTCTCGATGGTGCTCGTTCCCACCAGAACAGGCTGCCCTTTTTCGTGGCATTCGATAATCTGCCTGACCACGGCATGGTCTTTTTCTTTTTCCGTTTTATAGATAACATCAGAGTTATCTATGCGGACCATGGGCATATTTGTCGGCATCACCATGACATCCAGTCCATAGATATTCTTAAACTCCATGGCCTCTGTTTCAGCGGTACCGGTCATGCCTGCGAGCTTTTCATACATCCTGAAATAGTTCTGGAAGGTAATGGATGCCAGTGTCTGGTTCTCGTTGGCGACCTTTACCCCTTCCTTTGCCTCCAGGGCCTGGTGGAGACCTTCCGAATAGCGCCTGCCCGGCATCAACCTGCCGGTGAATTCATCCACGATAACAACCTCGCCCTCATTGACCACATAATCCTTGTCGCGGGTAAAGAGGATATGTGCCCTGAGCGCCTGGTTGAGATGATGGACCGTTTCAAACTCGGATGGTTCGTAGAGGTTGCCTTTGGAAAGGATCTTCTGCAGCTCTTCAATACCTTCTTCGGTGTAGACAACGGTATTGGCCTTTTCATCCTGGGCGTAGAGAGTCTCTGCATCTTTTCGCCTCAGGAGTTGCATTATCGCATTGTTGGCTTCATAGTATTTCGAGGTGGAATCTTCCGCAGGGCCGGATATGATGAGCGGTGTCCGTGCTTCATCGATAAGGATGGAGTCCACCTCATCGACAATGGCATAGTGAAAATCTCTCTGCACATAATCCGCAAAGGTAAACTTCATGTTGTCCCGCAGATAATCGAAGCCGAATTCATTATTCGTGCCGTAGGTAATATCTGCGCGATAACATTCCTTTCTCTGGGTGTCGTCAAGTCCGTGAACGATCACCCCCACATCGAGACCGAGAAATTTATAGATATTGCCCATCCATTCCGAGTCGCGCCGGGCAAGATAATCATTGACGGTAACGACATGAACACCCTTTCCCGTGAGTGCATTGAGGTAAACGGGCATGGTGGCGACAAGCGTCTTTCCTTCACCGGTCTTCATCTCCGTGATCTTTCCCTGATGGAGGATGATACCCCCCATGAGCTGGACATCGAACGGCCTCATCCCCAGGGTTCTTCGCGAAGCTTCTCTCACTGCGGCAAATGCATCGGGAAGAATATCATCCACTCCTGCACCGGCTGCAAGTTTTTCTTTCAGGTATGGGGTGACGGCCTTAAGCGCCGCATCGTCTTTTGCCTTGTACGCTGCCTCAAGATCGTTAATTTTACCCACTAACGGGTTCAGATGCTTCAGATCCCGGTCGTTCTTGCTCCCAAACATCTTGACGAGCCAATTATTCATACGGATTCACCGATCCTTTAATTTTTGAAAAAGTTAAATTGTAAATAGAATATAGAAGAGACTATTTCAACATGTATCTTTGCGGATTCACGTGAATCCCGTTCATGAGAACCTCATAGTGAACGTGAGACCCGGTAGAACGTCCTGTGTTACCGAGAAAGGCTATCTTGTCGCCCTTACATACACGTTGACCGACCTTAATATTATTGGATTTCAAGAGATGTCCATATCTGCTTACTATTCCATACCCATGATTGATCACGAGAAAGTTCCCGTAACCACCGTTTCTGTAATATGAGGTAACGATTCCGTCAGCAGGGGCATAGATCGGGGTGCCTTTCCTGGATGCAATATCAACCCCCTTGTGAAACTCCTTCTTCCCGGTGAACGGCGATTTGCGCCAGCCAAAACGTGAGGTGATCCATCCGCGTGTGGGCCATGCCGAAGGGGTGTGGGCAAGAAGGGAGTGCTGACGTTCGAGCTGTGCAAGGAGTTCTCTGGAAACCTCTTCCTCGATGGAGATATCATCTCCAAGCTGTTTGATATGGGAGTGGAGCTTTCGGGTAAGGATCTTCTCGGTGAGAACCTCCGTATTACCGGATCCGATAGAATCCGACCCGCCACCGCCGATGCCGATAATTTCCTCAGGCGTATTGAGATCGACCTTTGCGATACCGCTTAAGTGCCTGTTATAGCTTCTCAGAATGCTCATTTCGCCGTCAAGGGTTGCCACTTTTTCCGAGAGCAACGCAATCTGCCTGCTCTGATCGATATTTCGCTCCTTTAAATGATCCACGCGTGAAATATCCGAGCGAATGTCATAGAGCTTATAGCCGGCATAACCGGAAAAACCGGTGGCTGCGGCAAAGAGCACTGATACCACCAGGAAAAGCACGGGAGAAACTTTGTATTTCTTGACCCCCCTATTCTCCTTGGACAGTACCAGTATGGTCCAGTGTGATTTCATATTATCCCTTTCAGCGAGAACTTATATCCATTGAGTCGATAAGAATCGATGGACAGAGCACGTGGCCGAATTCACGTGCATCATTTCCCACGGCAACCACCCGCGAGAACATCTCATAGATATTCCCGGACAGAGCGGCTTCCCTTACCGGATATAATGCAGTGTTTCCATCGAGCAGGATACCGTTTACCCCAACAGAAAATTCTCCTGTTATCGGATTTGCCGTATGCATACCCATTATATCGGTGATCTTCAAAACTTGCTTGAATCCTGATAACTTCTGCGTTAGATCCTCTTTGCCCGGTTCCATACACACGTGACGGACACCCAGAGACGGCACGGAACGGTAACCGCCCCTTACAGAGTTTCCGGTTGATGGATTCCCTGCAATCCTGCCCCAGTAGCTGTCGTATATAAAGGCAAGAACAGTGCCATTTTTCACAAGAACTGTCTCCTGAGACGGAACTCCTTCACCATCATAAGGACACGCATCACTGCACCGAATATCAAGGGGATTATCCGTAAGGGTAATAATAGTCGAAAAAATCGGTTTTTCAAATTTATCCCTCAAGTAGGATTTTCCTTTGATGACATTCTCGCCAAGGAATGCGTCGGAAATAAAGTCCAGCATCTGTGCCGTAGTGGTGTTATCAAAGACAACAGGTATTTTCATGGTCTTCATCTTCTTGGCAAAGAGCATGTCTGTCGCCTTCCTGGCAGCCACTTTCCCCACGTGATCTACGTTAATGTCGGCCAGCCTGTGGCTGAAATCAAACTCAAACCCGGATTGGGTATCATCGGCATCTTTTGCCATGACCATGATCGAGGCAGAGGCAAACGATGACCTGGAGGATATATCCACTCCATAAGAATTCACGATATGGGTGCTCGCGATCGTGCGGGAAAAGGATGCCTTGCGCACCTGTTTTATCCTCTCATCAGCATCCCGGGCGCTTTTTTCAAGCGATATTGCCTGCGTTATGCAATCATCAGCCGGCAAGTCAGACACGGCCTGATCAAAAAGATCCATAGCAGCGTATGCATCTGAGCCTTGCGGTATATGATTATTCTCATCTTTGAACTGATGCTGCGCAGAACTCATGGCAGCATCGATAAGCTCAGCCGTAGCCTCCGGACCATAGGCGAAACCCATGGCACCCCCATGGAGGATGCGGATACTTATCCCGGATTCATTCGACCTGCTGAGCGACCCCACGGAACAGTCTTTGGATTCTGCCCGTATGGTGTCAACAGCAGAGCCATACACCTCAAAATCACTGATCGATTTTTCTTTCAGGAGGTCTACTGCCTTTGTTATCTTATTTCCCAACTTCATGATAATCCTTCTCTATGTCAAACATGAGTGCAGTCTCCCTGCAATCCGGGAAATATGGGCAGTGTATGCAATCTGCCCATATCTTATTGGGAAGTGTCGATTTATCAACCTCATGAAACCCTAATTTCTTGAAAAACTCCGGAACATAGGTGAGGGTAAACAATTGTTTCACCCCCAGCAGTAGAGCCTCTTGAATACAAGCATCTACCAGGGCACGACCTGCCCCGGTCCTGTGATGTTCTTTCCTTACCGCCAGGGTACGAATCTCGGCAATATCCACCCAGCACACCTGAAGGGCGCAGCAACCATTTATTGATGTCTGCGTCTCATCATCGCTCAGTATCCAGTAGTCACGTATACCGGTATAGATTGAATGGAGAGATCTTGGTAACATCAGCCCGTCATTGACAAATGGCTCTATCACCTTTTTTATTTCAGGCACTTCGCTTACCAATGCTTTTCGTATCATATTTATATAATCCTTTTAGATTTAACTACATACATCACTGGCGGCATAAAAAGTCAAACCAAAAGTCATGAAGCCTGGTTTTCAGGATGCTCAACCAGTTCTTTTGCGTGTTCTATCACCGCAGGGCTTGGTGATTCGCCACCCATCATTCGTGCCAATTCCATAACCCTGTCCAGATGCTCTACCTTGCTGACGCGCGATACGGTATCTCCTTCATCGACATTCTTTGTGATTACGAGATGTTTATCCGCAAGGGATGCAACCTGATGGAGATGTGTGACCATGATTGCCTGCGCGCTCTTCGAGAGCTCCTTGAGTTTGTGTGCTATCATCAGGGCCGTCTGCCCGCTTATCCCGGAATCGATCTCATCGAAGAGCAGCGTGACATCCTGTGATGCCTTTTGCTGAACCTTGATTGCGAGCATGATCCGACTCAATTCACCTCCTGATGCAATCTTGGTAAGAGGAAGTTGTTTGTGACCGACATTCGTGGAGATGAGGAATTCCCCTTTCAAAAGCATGTTCGGGGAGGCGATATCTCCTCGCGAGTCAACGATTTCATCTTCAATGTGTGAGGGATCTCTCTGGCTGACGGCAAAACGGGTTCCCGGCATGCCCAGATCCATAAGATTGCTGTTTATGCTGCTGCATAAGGTCTCAGCGAATGACATGCGCATCCGGAGGTATTCTTCAAGCGTGTGAGTGTAGGTGCTGAGAGCCTGTTCAAAGAACTGCTGCGCCTCCTGGATCACCGTCTGTGAATCCTGAGTCATGTCGATGTGCTTTTCCAGATCATCCCTCAGCGCAATCAGCCCCAACTCATCCCGCCTGTGTTTTTTCTTGAGATCCTGCAGGAAGTGCACCTGGCTTTCCAGGGTTTCGATCTTGTCGGGGTCATACTCATACGTTGCAATTCTGTCCCGAAGAGACAGGCTTATGTCCTCGACCTTTGCAATAATTTCCTGAAGGGAACGGGATATACCTTCAAGATGCCGGTCGATGGAGATGATTTTTGCGATGTGCTCCTGTGCCTGTGCTACCAGGTCGACTACCGAGGTGTTTCCTGAATAGAGTATATCGTTCGCCAGGTGAGCAGAGCGTTTCAGTTCTGCCGCGGCATAAGCCAGTTCCAGCTCTAAGCAAAGCTCATCTTCAAGGCCTTCATGAATCGATATGGTTTTCAATTCTTTGTAATTATAGATGAGGTCCTCTTTTTCAAGCCTGTACTGCTGTATCTTTGCTTTGAGATCAGCAAGGTGTGCATGCGCCTTTTTTAAGGAATCATACTTCTCGTCGAGAACAGCTCTGTCAAGCCCGGCAAGTTCTTCCACTATCGCCATGTGTTGTGCAGGATTGAGAAGATCCTGATATTCATGTTGTCCGTAAATATTGATCAGGCCGGAAGAGACCTCTGCGAGGCTTGCGACTGTTGAGAGTTTTCCGTCTATATAGCACCGGTTTGATCCTGAGGGAAAGATTTCCCGTCGCAAGACAAGTTCTTCTCCCGAAACGGAAAACAGGGCCTCTATGCTCGTCTTTTCCCTGCCGGGTCTCACAAGATCTTTGCTGGCTTTCGCTCCCATGAGCAGGGTCAGGGCTCCCAGAATCAACGATTTGCCCGCACCGGTTTCACCGGTAATGCAATTGAGCCCACTGCAGAAGCTGATTTCTATCTCGTCGAAAATTGCCAGGGAAGATATCTTGAGAAACTCAATCATCTCTCCTGCCACCCGAGTTTTGATCTCAGTATCTCGAAATAATCCCTGTAGGGGAATCTCAGCATGATCGCCTTTAACTCGCCTCGTTTTACCACGATCTTATCACCTGTCTTGAGGGGAAAGCCCCTCTGTCCGTCAAGGGTGAGATAGATATCATCGGATGATTTTCCGGAATTCACGATGATCGCTACTTCCTGGAAATCAGGAAGAACGATGCTCCGGTTCGAGAGAACATGGGGACAGATCGGCGTAAGAATGATGGCATCCACCTTCGGATGCACGATGGGTCCTCCTGTGGCGAGATTATACGCTGTGGAGCCGGTTGGTGTGGAAACGATAAGCCCGTCTGCACGATAACAGGTGATAAAAGTCGAATTGGTCCATACCTCGATATCTATGATCCTGGCCAGGGCACTTTTATTGATAACCACATCATTGAGAACGTGTTGCGACGATATTGTGTTGCCATCACGGACAATGGTGGCATTGAACATGGTCCGCTCTTCCTGGATGTAGTCTCCCTTGATCACGGATTCCAGGGCATCGCAAACCTCGTTCGCCGTCACTTCCGTGAGGAATCCGAGATAGCCCATATGAACGCCGAGTATGGGAACTTCCTTGTGTGCAGACATCCTGATTGCCCTCAGCAACGTTCCGTCGCCGCCTATGACAACCAGCAGATCGGCATTGTGCCAGACATTCTCAGTGTGTGTGCATTTAATAAAATCGGCTATGTGATCTTCGATGACGCAGGTAAGCCCCCGCTGTTCCATCCATTTCAACACGCGCCCCGAAAAGACAAGGGATTCTTCATTTTCTTCTTTACACACTAGGCCGAAAATCATCACGATTCATATAACCGCGGCAATGAGGATTTGTCTAGTTGAAAAATAGCCAGCGTCTTGCCCGGGAAGGTTATCTCTCAAGCAATGAAACCGACTCGATATGATAGGTCTGGGGAAACATGTCAAAAACCCTTGTTTGCTTCAGGCTGAATCCTGCACCGATGAGAGACTTAAGATCTCTGGTGAGCGTGCTGGGATCGCATGATATATAGATGATTCGGGATGCGTCAAGTTCAGGTAGGATGTTTATCACCTCTTTTGCACCTTGCCGGGGTGGATCGAGAATGATCGTGTCGAACTTCAGCAATTCTTTTTTAATGTCTTCCACTGCCTTCTTTGCATCCATACTGAGAAATCTTACATTTCCTGCAGCATTTTTCTTTGCATGTATCCTGCCTTGTGCTGCAAGTCGTTTGTTTCTCTCAATGGCTACAACATCTTTTGCAACCTGGGCCAGGGGAATACTGAAATTGCCGCTTCCGCTGTACAGGTCAAGGATGCTTTGTGAACCTGCGGCCAGATCCATAACATGCCTGACCAGGGCAGCGTTGACCTGCATATTTGCCTGTACAAACCCGCCCAGCCCGCTTGAAAGCTGAATTATCCCCTTTTCCGTGGGGACCTCGTAGCGACAGAATCGCTGCCCCAGGACATGGTCACTCCTGCGGGTAGAAAACATGACAAAAGAAGCACCCGATATGTCGAGCTCATTATAGATTCTGTTCATGGTGGTGATATCATTCTGGCGTGCGGTCCCTTTGCACCGGGCCAGGAGAATAACATCATCCCCCGGGGCATGGATCTCGAGAGAATAGATCCCATGGAGAGGATGCTTATTGAGTACTTCCCGGAGATCCTCAAGGGTATGCTGAATCTTTGGATTGAGAACCGGACACTGTTCAAAGCCCACAATGCGCTTGGATCTTTTTTGGAAAAACCCCATGGTAAGTTCAGGGTCATAGGCACATTGAACAACTGCATGGGTCCGGTACCCATAGATTTTCTCCGATGGTACCGGCTCTGCGTCACTGCATGGAGAAACTTTGCATACTTTCTCTATCTCACCGGCAAGAATCTTCTGCTTCCACAAAACCTGCTGGGTATAGGTGATGTGCTGCCAGTCACAGCCACCGCAGGAAGGGAATAAGGGACATCTCGGCTCAACCCTGTTGGGAGTGGATACCAGTATTTCGTCAATTAAAGCGAGAACATAAGAGGGGTATTCCTTTAGAGTATGAACGCGCAGTGTTTCGCCGGGAACAACAGCGGGGACAAAGACTATCTTGCCGTCGTCTCTTCTTCCAACACCCCTGCCCCCATACGAGAGGGAATCAACGGTAATGGTAAATGTATCAGTGCCCATATCAGGCA
>CAYRCP010000024.1:0-16060 GCA_964422755.1 uncultured Bacteriovoracaceae bacterium
GTCGATCATAATCCCGCTCAAACATCTCGAAATATGCCAGCAGGTGATGTGCAAACGATACGGGCTGTGCATGCTGAAGGTGTGTCATGCCCGGGATAATGGTATCAACGTGGTCTTGCGCCTTTACGGTAATGGCCGTCATAAGCATCTCAAGCCTTGTCTGGATCTCTGTGAGGCTTCCGCGCACGTACATCTTGAAGTCGGCTGCCACCTGATCGTTGCGGCTCCTGGCTGTATGGAGCTTTTTGCCTGCCTCTCCAATCCTGCGGGTGAGTTCGACTTCGATATTCATATGCACGTCTTCAAGGCCCGGATCAAAGGTAAAGGAGCCTGTCTCGATATCCTCTCTGATCCCGGACAGGCCTTTTACAATAGAGGTGACCTCCTCTAACGAGAGAATCCCGGCGAAGTTCAGCATCCGTGCATGAGCGATACTGCCCTCAATATCCTCGCGGTAGAGCCGCTTGTCTATGGAGACAGACTCGGTAAACGCCTCTACCAGGGAGTCGGTACCCTGATTAAACCTGCCTGACCACGGTTTGTCTTTCATGGTTCCATCTGTTTTCGCATCTTGAGCCGCAAGGCATTGAGCCGGATAAATCCTGCCGCGTCTTTCTGGTCATACACCTCGTCATCGTCAAATGTTGCGATTTCCGGATTGTACAAAGAGGCCTCGGCCCTCCTTCCGGTAATGCTGCAATTGCCCTTGTACAGCTTTACCCTCACATCTCCGGTGACCCCTTTCTGGGATTCATCGATGAATTTCTGCAGGGCAACTCGTTCCGGGGCAAACCAGTAGCCGTTGTAGATGAGCGTTGCATACCGGGGCATAAGCTCGTCCCTAAGGTGCATGAGCTCCTTGTCCATGGTGATCTGCTCGATCCCTCTGTGCGCGATCTTCAGGATAGTGCCTCCGGGTGTCTCATATACACCGCGTGATTTCATGCCGATATAACGGTTTTCCACGATATCTACCCTGCCGATGCCGTTTTTTCCGCCGAGTTCGTTGAGCTTTGCCAGCAGCTCGGCAGGACTCATCTCCTGATCGTCAATAGCAACCGGGTCGCCGTCTTTAAACGAGATCACGATCGAGGTCGATTCATCCGGGGCATTCTCGGGAGAACACGACAGCACGAACATATCTTCATGAGGCTCGTTCCAGAGATCCTCGAGGATTCCGCCTTCAAAACTGATATGGAGCAGGTTTCTGTCCATGCTGTAGGGCTTGGCTTTTGAGACCGGCACATCAATGCCGTGGGCAGCTGCATAATCAATCATTTTATCCCGCGAGGTCAGCTTCCATTCATCCATCTTCCAGGGAGCAATAACCTTGATGGAGGGATTGAGCGCCCAGAAGGTGAGCTCGAACCGGACCTGATCGTTTCCCTTGCCGGTGGCACCATGGGCGACAGCCTCGGCACCCTCAGCGCGTGCGATATCGATGATCCTCTTGGCAATCAGAGGTCTGGCAAGGGATGTCCCGAGAAGATAGGTCCCCTCGTATGCCACGTCTGCCCGATAGGCAGGAAACACGTAATCCCTGACAAACTCTTCCCTGATGTCATCGATATAGATCTTTGTTGCTCCGGTTTTTTTGGCCTTTTCTTCGAGTCCGTCCAGTTCCTCTGCCTGACCAACGTCTGCAGCATAGCAGATAACCTCATAGCCGAATTCATCCTGCAGCCACTTAAGGATTACCGATGTATCCAATCCGCCCGAATACGCCAATACTATCTTTTTTGCACTCATGATCGTCTCACCTCTACTGTCTTAATAAAAAATCTATGATGGCTTCCTGTACAAACAGCCGGTTTCGTGCCTGTTCCCACACGATGGACTGATTCCCCTCCAGCACATCTTCCGTTACTTCTTCACCGCGATGAGCAGGCAGGCAGTGCATGAACACCGCATCAGGTGCTGCACGGTCCATGAGTGAGCGGGCTACCTGGAACCCGGCAAACGTCTGCTTGCGCTCATCTGCCTCGTCCTCCTGTCCCATACTCGCCCACACATCCGTATTTATTGCAATCGCACCATCACAGGCTTCGGCCGGATCCCGCAGAATAACTACTTTTGCCCCGGCTTGCTGTGCAGCCTCGACTACGGTGGTGTCCGGATCAAAACCCTGCGGGCATGCTAGCATGAGCTCGAACCCGAAGGCGGCAGCGGCATTGATCCAGGAATTTGCCATATTATTTCCGTCCCCGATCCAGGCAACCTTTCTGCCGGCCAGTTCTCCGAACCGCTGCGAAAGAGTGAAACAGTCGGAAAGAACCTGGCAGGGATGGAGAAGATCGGTCAAGGCGTTGATCACCGGTACATCCGCATATTCGGCCATCTCCACAACACGCTCATGCCCGAAGGTCCTCATCACGATACAGTCACAATACCCTGCCAGTATCCGCGCCGTGTCCTTCAGGGGCTCTCCCCGGCCCATCTGTGACCCCTGGGCAGTCAGAACGAGAGGATATCCCCCCATTCGTGCAACCCCCGCTTCAAAGGATATACGGGTCCTGGTAGATGCCTTCTCAAAGACAAGCACCACGGATTTGCCCAAAAGGCTTTGCTGAGGCATTCCGTTTTTATGCTCCTGCGCCCGTGCGAATATCTTTCCAATCTCACGGGGAGACAAGTCTGAAATTGAGAGAAAATCTCTGTGTTCCATCACAACCCCTTTTCCACAAGTATGGCATGGAGTTTATCGACTGCCTCATTGATCTGTTCCCGCGTAATCACCAGCGGGGGGGCAAACCGTACGATGTGTCCCTGTATAACGTTGAGAAGAATCCCCTTCTTGAGGCCTTCGGTATTCAGTGCGGTAATGTCCGAGTCGAAATCCACCCCGACCATGAGCCCCCTGCCCCTGACATCGGTGATGCTCGAATGAGAACCCTTCAGCTCTTCCAAAAGGTCCATGAGATACTGCCCCTGCGCACGACTCTTATTGGCAATATCTTCATTGAGTATAGTATTCAGCGTTGCTATGCCCGATGCCATAGCCAGCGGGTTGCCTCCGAACGTTGAGGCATGCGAACCAGGGGTAAATACCTGGGCAACATGAGGTTTTGCCACCAGTGCCCCCACAGGAAATCCATTCCCCAGGGCCTTTGCCAGGGTCATGATATCAGGCTCGATTTCATCATGCATGTAGCCGAAGAGTTTTCCTGTTCTGGCCATCCCGGTCTGTACTTCATCCACTATCATAAGCAGGCCTTTGTCATCACAGATCTTCCTTACCTGCTGCAGATACCCTGCAGGAGGAATATTGATCCCTCCTTCACCCTGGATGGGCTCCAGCATGACCGCCCCGACATGTTCATCAATGGCGGCCTCAAGGGCGTCGATATCTCCGTAGGGAACCGAGATAAACCCTGAAGGGATGGGATCAAACCCTTTTCGGAATTTCCTCTGCCCGGTGGCGGCAACGGTCGCAAGCGTTCTGCCATGGAAAGAGCCTTCAAAGGTAATGATGCGGGCACCCCTGCGGGTGGACGAATTGCAGTACTTCCTGGCAAGCTTTATGGCTGCTTCATTGGCCTCTGCGCCCGAGTTGCAGAAAAACACCCGTGAATCAAAGGAATTCTCTGCGATCATTGCTGCAAGTTTTTCCTGTTGAGGAATACGGTAGAGGTTTGAGCAGTGAAACATTTGCCCAGCCTGTTCACAAAGGGCTTTAACCACCTCATCGTGGGCATGGCCCAGATTGCACACCGCAATACCCGATACCATGTCCAGGTATTCCTTCCCGCTGTCGTCCCAAACCAGGCAGCCTTTTCCCTGAACGAGTTTGATCGGGAGCCTGGAATATGTTTCCATTACGTAGTTCACTTTTTCTTACTCCTTGATAATCTGTGTACCGATGCCGGAGTGGGTAAATAACTCCAGGAGGATCGAATAGGGGGTCCGGCCATCAAGAATATGGGCCTTCATGACCCCACCTTCGAGCGCCTTTTTGCAGCACTCGAGTTTGGGAATCATCCCTCCGGTGACAGCCCCTGTGGAAATGAGCTCATCGATATCCGGATTTCGCATGCTCGATATCAGATTACCCTTGTTATCAAGCACGCCCTTTTCGTCCGTGAGGATGATCA
This sequence comes from uncultured Bacteriovoracaceae bacterium, assembly GCA_964422755.1. Taxonomy (GTDB): domain Bacteria; phylum Desulfobacterota; class Desulfomonilia; order UBA1062; family UBA1062; genus DSAD01. The sequence continues at coordinate 4,092 of CAYRCP010000024.1, forward strand.
GCCGCTCCACCTTCAGGTGCCGTGCAATCTCCGCGGCAACGGTATCGGCATTGATGTTGTAGGTCAGACCATTCTCACCAACCCCTGACGGTGCGATTACGGCAATAAACCCTGCTTTTTCCACTGCCTCGATAATATCGGTGTTGATACCGACGACTTCACCCACATGCCCCATATCCACATCGGTCAATTTGTTTCCATCTGCATCCGTTCGCTTCAGCAGGAGTTTCCGGGCCTTGATCAGGCCGCCATCCTTGCCTGAGAGCCCTACGGCCCTGCCACCTTCGGTATTGATCAGGTTGACGATCTCTTTGTTCACCCCTCCGGCAAGAACCATCTCCACGACATCCATGGTCCGTGCATCGGTGACGCGCTTGCCGTCGATAAAGCTCGACTCAATACCCATCTGCGCCAGTACGGTGGAAATCTGCGGGCCTCCGCCATGTACCACCACAATATGGATGCCGATATAGTGAAGCAGGATGATCTGCTGTGCGAAAAGCTTCTTTAATTTGGGATCAACCATGGCGTGGCCGCCATATTTGATAACGATTTTCTTCCCTCGGAAATCCCGAATGTAGGGAAGCGCCTCAACAAGGATTTTTGCCCTGTTAATAGCATGTTCCATGGTAACACCTTCTTTACTGCAAAATTTCCGCTGCTCTGCATAAGCACCGGCAAATATTCCTGTGTTTTTCTTTTCGAGCAGGAAAACAGATCTTTTACCTAAATCAGTGCTAAATTGAAAGGGGAAATTACAATCCGTCAGGAAATACCGATCTATCCGCCTTCACGCCCGTCCCCTTAGTGCTCGTATACGCGTTATTCGATGCTCGGCAAAGGGGCTGCACAATGCCCAGGGACTTGCCCCCTCGGTCATACCTTTGATTCAGGACAACTTGGAAAACAGACATTAACCCCCATTAACCTTTGTCCCGCTAATTCATCAGAAAAAAGACAATAAAATAACCCATTATCCCGGAATAAGTATGTTCCCATGCGATTAATTGATATACAATAGCCCTCGATGATCAGCTGGAGCCCAAACTGTTATCATATCAGGATTATCTCAGGTGCTTCACCCGGCACACAGGGGGATTCCATCCATGACACAAAAACCGACCTATGAAGCGTTAGAAACCAGCATTGAACAATTGACGGCCAGAATTTTCAGCCTTGAACTAACCATCGCATCCTTAAGGCAAAGTGAGGAGAAATTCAGGACCATCTTTGAAAATGCCCCGGTCATGATCGATTCCTTTGATGAAACCGGCAGATGCCTCCTGTGGAATAATCAGTGCGAAATAATGCTCGGCTGGAGCGAGCAGGAACTTCTGGCCAGGGATAATTCTCTCGCAATACTGTATCCACAGCCCCGGGTTTATAAGCGAGTCCTCAGAAACAAGACCAATCCTGACGGAAAATTCCGTGAATACCAGGTTACCCACAAAGATGGATCACTGCGCATCCAGGTATGGGCCAACTTCAAACTGCCCACCGCAGCAGTGATCTCAGCCGGTCTCGATATCACTGAATATAGACAGGCAGAAGAAGCGCTGAATAAAAGCGAACAACACTTTAAAGACCTGGTGGAGCATTCACTCGCAGGCATCTCCATCATCCAGGACGAAAGAATCGTATATAGAAACCCCGAACAACAGAGGCTCTTCGGGCCGCTGCCTATCAATTACGCACTATCGGTATATGAACACATCCATCCGGATGATGTCTCTACAGTAAAAAAACTGTACAGGAATCTTCTTTCAGGAAGACAGAAAAATCCCGGGATGGTGGTGCGTTATTTCCCTTCAGGTCATACGGATGACCTTTCTGATATGAAATGGATCCACTGTCGCGCAACGATCATCGAATATGAGGCCCGTCAGGCAATCATGATCAACATGATGGATGTTACCATGGCCAAAGAGTTGGAGCAACTCCTGCACGTCCGGGACAGGATGACCTCGCTGGGTCATGTTGCGGCAGGCATAGCCCATGAGATACGCAATCCCCTGTCCGGGATCAATATCTATCTCAACGCCCTGGAAAAAATTCTCGCAAGGGGAGATGACCTGCACACGGCGCGGGATGTTCTTGCAAAAATGCAGTCTGCCTCCTGCAAGATAGAATCGGTTATCAGGCGGGTTATGGATTTTTCCAAACCCAGCGTTCCCCAGTTCAGACTTATCAGGATCAGTGATCCCATCGATGATGCCCTGGCCCTTTCTTCCGTCACACTGCGAAAAACCGGTGTCGAGGTGGAAAAATGCCTGGATGAAGATCTGCCTCCATGTCATGCCGATCCGCAACTGATAGAGCAGGTCGTGCTCAACCTCATCACCAATGCTGCAGAGGCCATGAAGGATATGGATGATGGAAAGAGAATCAGAGTATCCGCCTCAACCAAGCAAGAATCTATTGTCGTGAGCGTGGAAGACTCCGGCCCGGGGATCGCCCCTGACAGGCGACATAAGATTTTCGATCCATTTTACTCCACCAAAACCGGTTCTACCGGCATAGGGTTGAGTCTCTCTCACAGGATCATCACTGATCACGGAGGTTCCCTTGATGTAGGGGCAAGTCCGCTGGGCGGGGCAGAGTTCAACATATGCCTGCCCTCAGCAATAGGAGACCTCATCCCATGATCACCTATACTATCTATGTCATCGACGATGAACAGACCATACGCGAAGGAATCACCATGGCGATGGATCGAACATACCGCATAGAGACATTTGCAACCGCGGAGGAAGCGCTGACGGCAATGGATGAGGGACTGCCCGACCTGATTCTGCTGGATATCGGCCTGCCCGGGATGAACGGAATCGAAGCCCTTGGCAGGATACGAGAGCTTTCGAAGGATATTCTCGTCATCATGATCACTGCCTATGAAGACACGAAAACCGTGATTACAGCCATGAAGCTTGGTGCCTATGATTATGTGGTGAAACCCATCATCATGGACGGCCTGGAAGTGACCATCGAAAATGCCCTGGAGACCGTGCGTCTCCGAAAAGAGGTTCAGATCCTCCAGCAACACTATCTTCAGGATAACCTGCCGTGTTTTATTGCAGAAAGCGACTTGATTCAGGACGTAATGGAATTCATTTCCATGGTGGCGAAAAGTCCCGATACCCCTGTGCTCATCCTTGGAGAAACCGGTACCGGCAAAGAGCTGATCGCAAGCGCCATCCACTATCGAAGTCCGAATTTCAAAGGCCCCTTTATTACGGTAAACTGTGCGACTATCCCGACAGATCTCATTGAGAGTGAGCTCTTCGGATACGAAAAGGGGGCGTTTAGCGGAGCGAATCTGAACGGCAAGAAGGGGCTTATCGAGGACTCCTCAGGGGGAACGCTTTTCCTCGATGAGGTGGGAGACCTGAGCATGGAGGCACAGGCAAAGCTCTTGCGCTTTTTACAAGACGGTGAATTCTATCGCCTCGGCGGTACAAAAAAGATGCACATACAGACCAGGATCGTCTCTGCTACCAACAAGGATATCGATAACATGATAAAGCAAGGAGAATTCAGGAAGGATCTCTACTTCAGACTGGGAGTCATCAAGGTCAACGTCCCCTCTCTCAATGATCGCAAAGAAGATATCCTCCCCCTCGCTCAGCACTTTCTGCTCATGTACTCTGACAAATTCTCCAAAAAAATGCGGGGCATCTCCCCTGAAGCCGGACAAGCCCTCATTCAGCACCAGTGGACTGGCAATGTCAGGGAACTGAAGAATCTTATAGAACGCGGCGTGCTCATCGGAAAGGAATCAATGCTTCTGCCCGACGACCTTGGCCTCTCACGAGACGGTTCACCAAAAAAAGGAGAGACGAGCTACCCGGGGATCCCCCCGGAAGGCATCGATCTCCCCACCATGGAAAAAAGCTTCCTGCGACATTATATGAAAGAGGCGCTGAGAATTGCCCACGGCAATGAAAGCTTGGCTGCAAGGCTGCTGAATATAAATCATCATACCTTTCGCTACCGGAAAAAACGCCTCGAGGAGAAAGACTAAACCGCACTGCGATATCCTTAGATCTTCTTTTCCCAGTGCCTAACAGGCATGGCGAGTTGGCCACAACGAAGGATAAAAAAGTGCCCGATCTGCTACAGCTATGTGTATAACTGTTTTAAGGTTTTTATTCTGGATACTGAATTCTGGATACTGGATTCTATTTTCATATAAAAGCCTAATGCCTGACACCTGTTTTTTATGCGCGGGGACCCGTCAATCTTCCTCTTCGAAGCGCTTCTGGCATTCAGGACAAAGCCCGTGACTGAAAACCGCATCGCTATGCGCCTCGATATATTCTTCGAGATGATTCCAGTACCCGCTGTCATCGCGAATCTTCTTGCATGTTGCACAGATAGGAATCAGTCCACGCATAGTCCGTATCTTATCCAAAGCAATAGTGAGCTCTTCGATAAGACCCTGACGTTCCTCCTCGACCCCCCTCTGCTCAGTGATGTCCCTGATGATACAGTGATATCCGATAATGTCCCCTTCACTGGATCTTCTTACACTGGAGGTATAGAGGCAGTTCATAATGGAGCGGTCCTTTCTCTTCAGCCAGACATCATAGTCTCGCACCGAGCCAATCTCTTCAATCTCTCTCTGGAACTTCACCCTTTCGGCGGGATTGACATATATCTGCTGAATATCCATGCCGATCATCTCTTCGCGAGCGTAGCCGAACATGTCCAGGGTTGCCTTATTCGCGTCGAGCACTATCCCGTCTCTCGAGGTGGTATAGATGGCATCCCGTGAATCTTCGAAGAGGCTCCGGTAGCGCTCCTCGCTTTGAGACAGCATTTCTTCGGCCTGCTTGCGGGCAAACAGTCGCCCAAGCCTTGAAGACACCATCTCTCCAAGCCGCTTTTCCTCTGCCGAGAACGGTCCCTCGTCGCAGACAGGCCTGTCCTCAAGGTAGAAGATCTCCAGGGTGCCCACAAGATTACACCGGGACATGATATCAATGGCCATCCGCCAGGGAGTCTGTTGAAAATTGCTGCTCGCATACACAGTCCCACCGATGGTTATTCGGGCACAGACAATCTCGGAATAATTCAGGGCTCTGGGAACGAGATCGATGACGCCTTGAACGGTTTCATCGAAGGTGTGCGCCTTTCGCTCCAGGACCGTGGAGATCTCAAACAGAAAATCGAGCTCCTTGATCTTATCGGAGAGATCTCGAGTCTTTTTCCGCAGGGCCTCCTGATCATTCTTCAGTTCCGTGATATCCCGAATAATTCCGGTATACCCCACAACATTGTCTCTCGAATCCGTATTGGCATAGCAGGAATACTGACAGAACAGGACTTTTCTGTCCTTCGTGAGCAAGCACACTTCAGTAGTGTCGACAAATCCCGACTTCTTGATCTGCTGGTTAAAACGGACCCTGTCGTCGTCGCTGAGATAGATCGCGCGAACATCCTCTCCGATAATCTCGTTTTTCCTGTACCCAAACAGACCAACAAAGGTCTTGTTAACCTCTTTGATCACACAGTCAACGTCCGTTACATACAGCGCATCGTTTGATTCTTCAAAAAACTGTTTGTAAATAAGCGAACTATCCTCTTGTTTGTGTTTTTTCGCTGCCTTGCCTTTAAAGAGTATTGGCTGAGTCATCTCTTCTCTTTCCAACCTCGTTGCCGGTATTTGCCATCTTGGTTAACGCTGCTACGTTATATGTAAGAATTATCCCCTATCATATCAACAATCATCTTACATATCAGCATGAAATATGCCATGGCTCAATCATCGCCATACTTGATGTATCTTCCTTAGATCAGGAGGTTTTCCCTGATAAAGTCTTTATGGTCTCTGGTATGAGGACAAAAATATTCTCATATCTTCTACCATAATTTCGAAATATCTCTACTTTATCACCGCCGGAAAGGATCCACCCCTATGAGCACCGGCCCATAACCAGGTGATATATAAAACAGTGCATGCCCTGACGTGCTCTGGCATATTTTATGCTGTTGTCCTTTCTTCAGGGAGGGCTGGTATCTGCAAAAAATCCAGTGCATGAGTCCATGGACAAAAATCTCACAGAAAGAGGAGGGGTCCGTGATGATTTATCATAATTTAATGGAACTCATTCAACAAAATGAAGAATCCATAATTGAAGATTTGGTACATGAAATCAGAGGGAGACAAGAGACTGAGCACTATCAGAATCTCTCGGATGAAGTCCTTACCGAGAGGCTTCATCAAGTTTGTTACAATGTCTATAAAAGACTCTCAAGCTGGCTCCACGCCAACACTTCAAAAAATGTGGTCTTTGTCTACTACACAGGCTTGGGAAGAGAGCGGTACAAAGAGGGAATTCCCCTGGAAGAAGTGATCCAGGTTCTCTTTATCATCAAGAAAAAGATTTATCACCACATTACCGATCGAAAGGCTTTTGATAACGGCTACGCACTCCATCAGGTCACCGAGCTCTTCTACTACATAAACTCCTTCTTCGATAAAATCGCCTATGCCGTCATTGTGGGCTATCAGGAGGAAATTGCAATCAGGGCGTGTGCATGATTACCTGCCCCGCTCATAATAACGGTGTTTCACACTTTGGGTGTGGAACATTTCGCTCGGTACCGTGCCTCCATGCGGGAAAATGTATCTGGGACTATTTCTGCCCTTTATGTTGATGAGCAATTTTATACATGCCGCAGCTAGACATGGACAGCACCAACAATTCACGTTGCATACGTTATGAAAGGAGTGAAGGCTTATGGGGTTAAATCCTACTACATCAAACAATGCAAAACACACTGCACTGATAAACAGGGTGGAATCTCTTTTAGACTCTGCCAGGGACAATCCTGAAAAACTCTTTGATCTGATGATGAAGACGCTGGAGGATCTGGATGCACTCAGCAACAATCCCGGGCACTTTAAAGAAATTACTAGAGGGATACAATCAAATCCCGGGACAAAGCAATGGTTCTCCAATCTGATGGCAAAAGATCCCGGCCAGGTTATGACTGTCTTGAAAAACTTCTTTGGCAAGTGTGCCATAGAATGGATGAACAAATCCAAATTCCTCGAGAAAAAATACGGGTTCTGCCCGCCCTTTACCATAGTCATCACCCCATCCTTGAGGTGTAATCTTTGTTGCCCTTCCTGCCATTCAGATGATCATCACCGTGCAAACGCCCCGGAGCTGGACCTGAAGGCCCTGGAAAGAATCATCCGGGGGGGAAAGGAAATCGGGGTGTATTTCTACACCATCCTCGGAGGGGAACCGCTCCTTCTTTTCGATGACCTCTCTGAGCTAGCGAATGCTCACAAAGACTGTCTTTTTCTCGTATTCACCAATGGGACACTGATCACCGAGGATATGGCTGACAAGCTCCTTGAATTGAAGAATGTCATTGTGGCCTTCAGGGTAAACGGAACCAGACAAGACATGGATTCCATACGTGGTACGGGTATCTATGACAGGGTCCTTGACTCCATAACATTATTGAACAACCGGAATCTCATATTCGGCATTTCTCTTGTCCTTACCTCCAAAAACTACGAATTTCTCCATTCGAAAGATTTTCTGGATTTCTGGGAAGAACTGGGCATCGTATTCGGCGTGAATTATTTGTTTATGCCGATCGGACCGGAACCGGACCTGAGCCTCATGCCGACACCTCTGCAGCGCATATCCTTTGGAGAGTTTATCAAGGATTATCGAGAAAAACACCCGCTGCTTCTCATGGACTTCTGGTCCGATGCCCCGACGGTGAACGGCTGCATGGCAGCCGGCCGACGTTTTCTCCATATAAATAATCGCGGCGATGTCGAACCGTGCATGTTTGCGCGCCATTCAACGCATAACATCCATGAGTGCACCCTCGTAGAGGCCCTTCAGTCACCATTCTTCACCTTTATCCGGATGAATCAGCCTCATACTGACAATCTCTTGAGGCCATGCATGATCATTGACAATCCTGAAATATGGAGGACCGCCTGCAAACGCTTCAATGCACGTCCGACCCAAACAGGCGCGGAACAGGTCATCAATGACCCTGAGATTATCAGAATGCTGGATGAATATTCCGCAGATGTTGCCGAACTTGCAGATACTTTGTGGGAAAGCCAGTATACCGACAAAATAGACGACATGTGCCTGAGGAAACGCAGTTATCGTGAAGGGATAGACCGTATCGAATTCACCCTCAGCTCCCCTGAGTTTTTTCACAGGAACAGGAAATGGGCACGATACAACGCCCAGTTCTCCAAGGACATGCTTGAATCTCTCATATTTTCTCAGCAAAATTACGGAACAGATAGCAAGCGGCATATCCAGATCATAAAAAAACAGGAACAGGAATCCCCATCATGATAAGTTTTTATTAAGGATGCTGCGTTACCATGAACAGAAACTTTGATCTCTACACAAAACTCAGAAACACGACGATCCTGCTCATTGACGATGATGAGTGGATACGCGATGCCCTGAGCATCTTCTTTTCAGGCGAGGGGTGTTCCCTTGATGCGTATGAAACCGCGGAAGAAGGGATCAAGGCGCTGCACAGAAACAGATATGACATCATCATAACGGACTATCGCCTGCCGGGGATGGACGGCCTGAAATTCTTCGGCCGTATTCAACATTGGTGCCCGCATGCCATCAAGATTCTCATCACCGCCTACGGGAACAGCGAAATCTATGCCCTTGCTCATGAGGCGGGTGTACATGACTATATTGAAAAACCATTCACCACAACGAGTATCGAGAATGTCCTGTCCAGACTTTTACGGGAAGAGGAGGTAGAGAGAAAACCAGCAGAACCCTGGGGCTGAAGCACAAAAGGTCAGCAACTATTCATTCAGCCCCTGATCCCCTTAATGGTCCGGGAAACCGCATCCATGACAAGTTCTGTCAGTTCACGAACTCCCTTAATATATTCCTGCTGCCGGGTCATGTTTTTTTCGGAATGTTCAAAATCCGAATGTGCGTTGAGCGATGCTTGGGACAATTATGGTATCTATCAACTTGATTTAGCTGTGTATATTGTTCATGGCAGGGGCACTGCAAAGTGCCCCTGCCATGAAATCATTCCACCCACTGTATCCTGGGAGTTTCCCTCTCCACAGGCTTATCAACTTTTATTGCAGGGTATCCCATGGTAAGCACTGTCCCGACACTGTCATAAGGCCACTCGATCCCGAGCCTGGCCCCGAACTTCTTCTTTGTCTTCGGATCCATATTCAACGATGTCGCGATAAACCCTACATAACACGTGCCGAGGCCAAGGGAGTGTGCCGCAAGAACCATGTTCTGGGCACAGATGCCGATCCCCAGCGAGGCATCCGATATGTGCTGGTGATGCGGCAGAAGCAAGATAGCGACAGGGGCGTCGAAAAAAGCACTGAGTTTTTTATCCCCGAATTTCGGGGTGAGCAATGCCTGCATTGCCACCATGGGCCGCTGGTCTATACCTTCGGGCTTCAGGAATGCAAGGCTTTTCTTGATGGTGGACCTGAACGGGTCTTTGCCCTGGTACAGCTTGGTAAACAGGTTCAAGAACTTCAGGGTCGATTCGCTGAGTTCGTCCATCAGGGTCTTGTCGGTGAGGACCACGAATTTCCACCCCTGGCAGTTTCCTGCAGACGGGGCAAATCTGCCAGCCTCGAGCACCCTGTTTATCAATTCCTTGGGGACAGGGTCGGATTTATACACCCGCGTGGATCTCCTGGTATAGACAACCTGTTCCACTCCGGTTAACTGCGCCTTTATGGAATCGAATGCCGGCACTTTTCCCCTCATCAATGGATTCGGATAGCCGTTGTTTCCATCCGTGGGATAGTCACAATCATGCGCCCATCTCCCCTCGTTTATCTGATAGAAGTGCGGGAAGGAAAGGGCCTCGTTCGGGCAGATCGCCTCACAGTTATGGCATGCAATACAGATCTTGCCGAAATACTGAATACCGGTAAATTTCGGCTTGTACATGCCGCACTGAATACACCTGTTCTTTTCTTCATTCACCTGCTCAAGACTCAAAGACAGGTTCACCTGGGCATCGGGTTCTTTCAGACGTGTCGTGATATCCAGGGCAGGGGCAACATTCCGCGGTATTTTTTGGTGGTCGTACAGCGGAATATCCCGGTAGTCAATCTCCATTTTATCATCAAGGGGCAGGGTCTTTCCCTGGATAAAGGCCTCGATTGCACGGGCAGCCCGGCCTCCCATTCCGATGGCCTCTGAAACGGTTCCAGGCCCTGCAGCAATATCGCCCCCGGCAAAAACACCCTTTTGGGATGTCATTCCGTTGTTATCGGCCTGTATCCATCCGGACTTTTCCTCCAGGGAATCAAATCCGGTCATATCCGCCTCCTGTCCGATCGCTGCGATAAGGGAATCCATCTCGAGAGTGAACTCACTTCCCTTGACTGGGATCGGTTTCGGCCTTCCGGAGGCATCCTCTTTCCCGAGTTTCATCCTGATGCACGTGACCGTTCGTGCCGTATTACTATCATCGCTGTTTATCTTCGCCGGTGCGGCGAGAAATTCAATCTTCACCCCTTCATTGCGTGCTTCTTCGATCTCTGAATCATACGCGGGCATTTCATTTTCTGACCGCCGGTATATAACCGTCACATCAGATCCTAACCGCCTGGCAGAGCGTGCGGAATCAATTGCCGTGTTACCTCCGCCGACAACAATTACCTTCTTCCCGAGAGAGACGGTCTTCCCCTCTGCCAGCATGCGCAAGAAATCAAGTCCAGGGAGGACATTGCCGGCATCTTCACCCTCTATTCCCAAGGCCGGTGAATCTTGAGCCCCCACCGCGATATAAACTGCCTGGTAGGTCTTTCTTATCTCATCGAGGGATATATCCTTTCCGACCCTGGTGTTGTACCTGACCTCAACCCCCAGATCTATAACCCGCTGAAATTCTTTCTGGACAACAACATTGGGCAGACGGTATCCCGGGATCGCATGGGTGAGCATCCCGCCTGGCTTGTCCCGCGATTCAAAGACCGTGACCCTGTACCCCCTCCTGGCAAGGAAATATGCACACGCCATCCCAGAGGGTCCTGAGCCCACGATTGCAACCTTTTCCTTCCTCGTGCTCTTGATTTTGTCGAAGACGAGTGTGTTTTGAACTGCGAAATCTCCGATAAAACACTCCAGCGCATTGATACTCACGGCATCGTCAATGTAGTACCTGTTACACGAAGTCTCACACGGATGTGGGCATACCCTGCCGGTAATAGCAGAAAACGGATTATTTTCGCTCAGTATCTTCCATGCTTCTGCCAATGACCCTCCATCACCAAGCACCTTCAGATACCCCCGCACATCGACTCCGGCGGGACAGGCGAACTGGCATGCAGGCTGCTGTCTTTCAGATGGAGCATCCCTTCCCACCATCTCTACGGTCTGACACGGACACTGCTTGATGCATACGCCGCAACCAATACATTTATCCTCGTCGATCTCAACGGAAAACGGCCTCGTAACAACCGGAGGATCACTCAAGTATTTAAACTTGCTGCTTTGAAACGCTTCAGACATAATCTTGCCCCCCTTGATTTCGAATTTTATTAAAAAGATTCATAACAGGCTCAGGCATAATATCACTCATCCTATTACAAAGCACCCGGGAAAGTGTCGTCAGCACCGTAGTGGGAACGTATTTCCCGACAAAAAGATACATGACCTTATTAAACACACCCGGCACGTACCGCACCCTTCCCTTTTTAAATGCCTTAAATCCTGTGCTTGTAACCTCGTTCACATTCATGAATGACGTCAGAAGCGGGACAAAATCCAACGGCACCCCGGCATCGTCAATGAGTGATGTTTTGGTAAAGGGCGGGTTGAGCGTTGAGACCACAACATTGCTCCGCGGCGGCAGCTCAGAGCGAACAGCCTCACTGAGGCTCTGGGTAAAGGCCTTGGATGCCGCATATAAGGCCATCTTGGGAACCGGCTGAAATGCGGAAATGGAAGACA
>CAYRCP010000025.1:0-15530 GCA_964422755.1 uncultured Bacteriovoracaceae bacterium
AGAAAAGATTACGTATCATACAAAAGAGCCTTAATGCACACAGATAATTGCCGGAAAGGCAGAAGATTAAACTCGTGCGAATCTCGAAAAAACATAAGCAGAAGTCTTATATTTACCGGTATCCCCTGGTAAATATAAAATATTTTTCTCTGCGTACTCTGCGACTCTGCGGTGATTGTTCATATGAACATAAGCGCTGAGGAAAATTGCGGTTGTTTGCGGGAGGCTTTTTTAATCCCGGCTTGTCCGGGTTAGGGATTAATAATTCGCCGCAGCGGGCTTTGAGAACATGGAACAGGAAAAAATCAAACAGGCACTTTTCTTATACTTCCGACTACTGGATTCTTTTTTTACCCCGTGGTTTGTCGAAGATCCTGCCGGCTTTTGCGGGGCTGCGGGGGAGCTTATAACCGTTGATTGAAGAGCCTTCTGACCAGCATGGCCCGTTCTTTCAACTTCATTTTCAGATAACACGGACTCAATATCAATGACTTGATTATCTCTTTTTTCGTCATCCATGATCTTTCATAACATCTTTCCTGATATTTCATTTCCAACCCCTCATGCTTTTCTTATCGTCACTTGAGAAGTATGCTTGAAATTTTTTTATTGGGAGACGCTCTGATCTGCTGCTTCGCTGAAAAAAACCCACAGAACATCGATTTTCGGTACAGGCCTATCTATTCGGGAAGCGATGATGCACCCATCGTATAAGATGCCACAGCCGGGCAATGCATTGTGGAATATATCGAAAGCGAGATATGCTTAACTGGCAAGAAATGCTCATTTTTTTGCAAACGTGTAGCAGGATGTGCAGCAACAGGGGCATTTTGCAAGAAAAAAGGTAGCCATTTCATCAATGGCTACCCTCTGTAGAATAACTTATATGGCGGAGAGAGAGGGATTTGAACCCTCGGTAAGGCTATAAACCCTACACTCGCTTAGCAGGCGAGCGCCTTAAGCCGCTCGGCCATCTCTCCATTTGTGGCGGAGGAAGTAGGATTCGAACCCACGGTACCTTGCGGCACAACGGTTTTCAAGACCGCCGCCTTAAACCACTCGGCCATTCCTCCATAACGTAAATCTCATTAACCGATTGGAGCAATCAGGTCAAGCCCCATGTATGGTCTCAGGACATCCGGGACCCTTACCGATCCGTCCTCGAGCTGATAATTTTCCAGGATCGCGGCAACGGTTCTGCCCACAGCAAGCCCGCTTCCATTTAACGTATGACAGAATTCCGTCTTTTTTGCCTGTTTCGGCTTATACCGTATCTGCCCCCTGCGTGCCTGGAAATCGCCAAAATTACTGCAGGAGGATATCTCCCGGAACACTCCCTGTGCAGGCATCCAGACTTCAAGGTCATAGGTCTTGGCAGAGGAAAAACCAAGATCTGCCGTACACAGCGAAACTACCCGGTAGTGAAGTCCCAGCTTCTGGAGAATTTCTTCAGCATCATGCGTGAGCTCCTCCAGGTGGGTGTACGAATTTGCCGGATCTACAAACCTGACGAGCTCCACTTTATTGAACTGGTGCTGACGGATCAGGCCTCTTGTATCTTTTCCGTAAGATCCTGCTTCCCGTCTGAAACAGGGGGTATAGGCAACAAGCTTCCTCGGCAGATCATCTTCGCTCAGGGTCTCGGATCGATACACATTGGTCACCGGGACCTCGGCAGTGGGGATGAGAAAATAACCATCGGTTGCAAAGAGATCCTCTTCAAATTTCGGGAGCTGACCCGTGGCCGTCATGCTCTCCCTGTTGACCATAAACGGCGGCAGCACTTCGGTATAGCCGTGCTCGGCCGTATGGACATCGAGCATGAAATTGATCAACGACCTCTCCAGCCTGGCACCGAGCCCCCAGTTGAGGCAGAACCGCGCGCCGGTAATCTTTGCGGCCCGCTTAAAATCGAGAATATTCAAATCCTCGCCGATATCCCAATGATCCTTTGGTTCATAGGTGAACTCGGGCTTATCTCCCCAGGTACGAACAAGCACATTATCACTCTCATCCGTGCCCACCGGGACACTCTCATGCGGGATATTCGGGATCTCCATAACGATCAGATCCATCGCGTCTTCTATCGCCTTGAGCTCGGCATCTATGGTCTTGATCTTCTCCGAGATCGAACGCATCTCGTTCTTCTCCTGATCAAGGTTATTGCCCTCGGCCTTGGCCTTGGCAATACGGGAAGAAAACTGGTTGCGCTGCGATTTGAGTTCATCGGCCTCCTGGATCAGGGTCCTCCTGTGGGAATCATGATCGAGCAGATCATCAAGCCGGACCTGCGAACGCCTGTCAGCAAGAGCCTTTTTTACTACCTCGATGTTTTGTCTGATGTATTTCATATCTAGCATGAGTCGAAATGTAGCATTCCCGCGCTTTCCAGTCAAGGTATCGTAACCTGGGCAGAGAAAATATATTTGTCTATCCATAATTCGATCGTACTGACCTGATCATCAACGAAAAACCCATGGATACCGCGGGAAAATATCATTTTCAATACCCTCAAGTAGTGTTATGAATGATCATCGACATATAATGTACGTTGATTATCCTGTTTGATCGTAATACGTAGATGGTATCTATCTATATGCGTGAGGCAGACAACGCAGTGAAAGAATAATGACATACCTTTCAAAAAAAACATTGATTGCTTTGATCCTGACGTCACTTGTTATCCTGGTGATCATCTCTGTCTTCTATGCATCCATCAAGGTAAGTCCGGCACAACTCCAACGGATTGCCCAGGAAAAGCTCGAGGATATAACCAGGCAGAAGGTATCTATCGAAACCGTCGCTGTTCATATCTTCATGAGACCTACATTGAGCCTCATGGATGTTCGTATCGGCGATCCGGATGAGCTGTATGTGTCAATCAAAAGCATTGAGGCACGACTATCTCTGCGACACCTTGTCTTTGGAGAAACCGAGCTTACCCATATAACCCTCAACCACCCTTCTGTTTCCTTGAACACCGAAGCCCTCCGGGAGATTCAGACACAGGGGAAAAGCACCAGGTGGCCTTCGATACGAATCATCGATGGATATCTCAATTTCTCACATGAAGACAACGAACTCATACTCAAGGACATAAACGGCCGCATCAATCCCGACGAGATAGACCTTCAGACCTCTACCCTGGGAGCAACAGCCCGGATACAGGCCCGTTTTCTTGATGGATGGCAAGGAACCATCTCATCGGACAATCTCGATCTTTCATCACTGCGGGACGATCTCGGTGGGCAATGTGCCATTGATGCCAATTTCGATCTTACCGGGGCAAAGGTCAATGCCTCCTTGGCCGTCGAGATCCGGCAGTTCGCCCTCCCCTGGCACCATGAAACGGTTGCAGCATGCTCCCTTGGTCTTAAAACACAGGGGACTTCCGACCATATCTCAATGACCGAGATCTCCCTGGAAACCCCTCAGGGAAAAATATCCGGTTCAGGAGAGATTATCGATCTTAAACGGAAAAAAGACGCCGTGCTCAGGCTGGACATGAAATCCACCGACTTCGATTACGAACAAGTGGTGGGCCTGCTGCCCACGGATTTGTTTTATCCCTGGCTCGACGCCCTGCTGACCAGACAGATTCGGGATGGAATATCGAGGTTTTCCGACATAAAGTATGAAGGCACCATAGGCGAACTTTTCGAGACGCAGACGTTCTTTGACAATGCGTATATCGTCCAGAACCTGATCGGCCAGAGTTTCGGGGCAGGCTATGGCCCCGAAAGGATAACCGATATCACCGGAGAGATCATCTATGGTAAAGGGGGCATCGCTTTTACGGGACTCAACGGCCTTATGGGCGACTCCATTCTCGACAACGTTGATCTCTCCTTCCATGATCTGGCACTTCCCGGGAGTAAAATCTCTATTGCGGTAACGGCAGATATGCCTGCAGATGACTTCATCAGGACCTGGCGGGCCGCAATGGTCTCTGAAGATCAGCATCGCCTGTTCTCCCCGGTCAATGAGGTTCACAGCGGCAGGGTGAAAGGTCAGGTAAAAACATACTGGGACGAGACATCCGGGCGGCCCCTGCAGGCGTCAGGGAACATCTCCCTTGAATCGCTGGATTTTTCATGGGGAGATTCTGTTATCAAGGGCCTGAGCGGTACGGTGCATGCCGAGGATTTCAACGCTCCCTTTGCTATTTCTCTTTCCGGTATGGTGAACAGCTATTCTATAGATAAACTCGACTGCACGCTGCATGATCCCTTCAGGCAGAGGAGGTATAGCTTCTCTTTTAAAACTGGCCCTCTCTTTCAGACAGACAGCTTCAGCCTGGGGGAAGGCTCCACAATCCTCTTAGAAGGAACCGGCACCGGCACAACGATAAATGCCTCCGCTACCATACGTGCGGACAAATTCATTCTGTTTGATACCACCTATTCACCTACCGGAAAATTCATCCCGGCAACAGGGAAGCTGGAAGGAACGCTCTGGCCGCAGGCTGTTTTTCGTATGCATGACCTTAAACCGCAATTGCCATCCAGCGACCTTACCATATCAGGAAGGATTACAAACATTGAAGGCGATCTTGAGATAACGGGCTCCATCGATCTGGGACAGCTCCATGCCTCAATAGACGACAGAAAACATCCTCTCTCAGGCTCTGTTGCCGGCGATATGTCCATCCACTGGGGAGAGACACTCTCCCTGTCCGGAGCGGTCGTATGCAATCAGGCCATGTTCTGCGCCGACGGCACACCGCTGAAACTGGACGGACCTATCCGCATGAGCGACAACATGCTTGAGAGCGACAGCCTGAAAATAACAGCGCCGGATATCACTCTACAGATTACCTCGGGCCTCCTCACGCTCGCCGAGCGTCCGCATTTTACCGGTGTGCTTTTAATCGATGGCGTAACCATTACGCGAGAGAAAAAAGCCATGAGCAAGCTGCTTGACGCCATAGATCTTGCGGCGCCCATTGAACTGATCAATCTCAATCTCTACGGGATACCCGTAGACAGCATGAAGGCATATGCCGAGCTGAAAAATGGCGTACTTGACCTTTCCGCCATGTATCTTCAAGGCCCATCAGGCAATGCCCACGGTAGAGCATCCATCAATACGGCCGGCAATTCGTCCTTCGATGTATTCATTTCGCTCGATAATGCCAATATTAAGCAATTCTTGTTTGCCCTCTCCGATGAAGAACCCTGGATACGGGGAACCATGAATCTCGCAGGGCACCTCTGGGGGAGTACCGACAAAGTAAACGGTTCATTGGTCTTGACGGCTCGTGACGGCAAGATACAAAAATACGCCCTGTTCTCGAGGATATTTGCCCTGATGAACATATACAAGATCATTCAGACGCATGACATCGAGCTCACGAGCAAGAACTTTCCGTACAATCTCCTCTCTTCAACCTTCACCATGAAAGACAGCATCCTCTCATTCGATGACTTCTATTTTGACAGCAACTCCCTTCAGATCTCGGCAGTGGGGAAGTACTCGCTCAAGACGAAAGAACTCGACAGCCTTCTCGGGGTACAGCCCTTCGAGTCTCTTGACAGGGCCATTGGCATGCTCCCGCTGTTGGGGTGGATCCTGACAGGTGAAGACAAAAAGCTCATCATCGTGAGCATGCATGTCCACGGTGAAATCGATGATCCGTCTGTCCAGATTGCCCCGATGGATACCATTTCCAATCCGGTCAAGAATTCTCTGCTGCGGGCCCTTAAATTATCCTCTGACCTTCTCAAAAAGTCTCAGGAACTGCTGCCCGGCGGCAAGGACTAATACGTTCTTTGTTTTTCGAGAAAGAATGCCTGCATCTTTTCGATGAGGGGATTCAGGGTTGAACGATCCAGGGCTGAAATGGCGACGCCGTCATAACGCAATGCCATCTGCTTCGCCAGTTCCCTCTCGCATTCATCTGCCTTGTTAAACACCTTTAATCGGGGGATATCCTGCAGGTTGAGGTGTTTGATGATATCATCTACTGCCTGCATTCGGTACTTGAGGTTGGGATCGGTAAGGTCGATCACCTCCAGAAGAAGGTGTGCATCCTCCAGCTCTTCAAGGGTAGCCACAAACGCAGCCCTTAAGTCATCGGGCAAATCCCTTATGAATCCAACCGTATCCGTGATGATCACCTCGATATCCCGGGGAAACCTCAAGCGCTTGCTCGAGGGGTCCAGCGTAGCGAAAGGCATGTCGGCCACAAGCACCTTACTCCTTGTCAGGGTGTTGAGCAGGGTAGACTTGCCGGTATTGGTGTACCCGATAATGGAAATGACGGGTACGGCATTTCTTCTCCGCCTGAGTCTGGTGAGCTTCCGCTTCTTGCTGATATTTGCCGCTTCCCGTTCAAGCCGCGCAATCCGGTCCTTTGCCCGGCGTCTGTCCACCTCCAGCTTGGACTCTCCCGGCCCCCTTGTACCGATACCCCCGGCAAGACGGCTCAGCGAAGGATCCTTCCCCACCAGCCTCGGCATATTGTAGCGCAGTTGTGCCAGTTCAACCTGGATCTTCCCCTCCTTTGTCCTGGCCCTGCGGGCAAAGATATCCAGGATGAGCTGGGTCCGGTCTATGACCCTCATGTCGACTATGTCGGATATGGAACGGGCCTGTGAAGGAGAGAGTTCATGATCGAAGATAAGCAGGTTCGCATCCACGGACAGGGCTTTCACACAGATATCGAGGATCTTCCCTTTTCCCGCCACATACTTGGGGTCGGGCTTTGGGCGCTTCTGGACCACCGTATCCATAACCGTAATCCCTGCCGAGGCAGCAAGACTCTTGAGTTCGTCGATTTCTATCTGTGCATTTTCCGATAAGGAAGGGATCACCGCTACAAGAATACCCCTGTCCTCGCCGCCTCCGGCGTGCAGCAGCGTCTGTTTCTTCGTGATCTCGCTCTCGAGCTCTGCGATGAAAGAATCGAAACGGATATCGATCCTGTGCGTCGGAACCGGCTTGAGAATATTCCACAGCGCCGAGGAATCCTGTGCGGGGACAAGGTGTGCGCCAAAGGCAAGGCCGGGTTCACCATCTTCATCAACGGTTATGGCATAGATTATATCGAGCCTGAGCTTTGCAAGATCGGTGAGGTCCTCAGAGGAGAGCCCCTCTCCTGCAAGATGCGTATGGATGAGCCTGAGTCCCTGAAGACGGCCGGGATGAATGCGTCTTCTGCTCAGTTTTGGTATGGATATCCCCGTGGCAGTCCCGACAATGACATACTCCACCATACCCAGCCTGCTGATGAGCAACCCGATCTGCATGCCTGTACTGTAAGAAATTCTCGAAAGCTCTACACAGAGCTCATGGGAGACTACCATATCAGGCGGAATTCGCCTTCGATAAAGCCGTTCAATAGATTTAATCTCGGAGGCCTTGAGCGGCTTTATGTTTCCGTAAATCTTGTGTATTGATTCCTCCTTGACGCCCTTAAGCCTTTTCAATGAGGGAAGAATGCATTACAACCTTTGCACGGTTGTTCACCATCTCGACGAGTATGCGAACGCGCCCTTCGTCCGAGCCCCACGCCTCGAACACACCATAGAGGTCTTTCATGGGACCCGATTTCACCCTCACCACATCGCCGGGCATAAAATCCACCGGTTTCTTGATGATTCCCGATTCCTCTTCCTCGAGGGAATGCAGGCTCACAATAAATTCCGCATCTATGGGAATCGGCTGATAATTATCCAGGAGAATCCTTCTCACCCCTCGACACCACCGTATCTTATGAAGTTCCTCTTCATTGGGTTCCACCTGGACAAAGATATAGTTCGGGAAAAGGGGATATCTTTTCAGGGTCTTTTTTCGGGCATGAAAAACGTACTTCTGCATCCAGGGCTGGTACACTTCTATCTTCGACTGCCTGAGCACGATACAGGCTATCTCTTCTTCCTTCGGGTTAGTCTGTACTACAAACCACTGTTTCATGTAATCTGCTCCAAGGCTATACCCTATAGCTCAAAGCATCGATCGAGTCAATCAATGCAGGTACGCTCTTCCTGGTAAAAGAACAATCTTAGTGGCTGTTTACCAGGGTTGAAACCCGTACAATCTCGATGCCGAGATCCTTTATCCTGGGAATCTCCCGCTTCAAAGCATCAATGGTCTCAGGATACGGATGACAGATCCCTATGGCTTCAGAATGTTTCATGGCTATGGAGATCAACTTATCGATCTGCCCCCTGATGTACGTGTATGACTTTTCATTATCAAGGAATACATCCCGTGCATTAAAGGGGAGTCCGGCATCCCGGGCAGCTCTTCTGCACACGGATTTATTCGTGGTGAGGCTGTCAATGAAAAAAAGCCCGCGCCCACTCAATTCAGTACACACCAGCCTCATAATGGCATCATCTGCCGTAACAACGGAACCCATGTGGTTATTCACGCCGGATATATGTGGAACACTCCTGAGGTCGTCTTTGACGATAGCGACAATCTCGGCATGCGGCATGTCTGCATAAAGGGCTCCCGGGCCGGGGTCTTTACCATTACCCTGCATGGGCAGATGCAGTATGATCTCTCTACCCTCCCCGTGAAGGTAATTTGCCACATCTATCGAGTGCGGCCGCCTGGGCAGAACGGAAAAGGTAAGATCCGCCTCAATGGCGCCGATCTTCAATGCAGGTTCCATCGACAGGCCCAGATCATCCACGATGATCGCAATCCGTGCGGATCTCTTCATGGCCCGCTGGAAAAATACATCCCAGCTTGAATCCTCAAAGATGATCCGCACATGCTTGTTATCAACCACATCCACACCCGCAATGCCTTTCAGAGCGGAAAATGCGGAGCGTATCTTCGAGCCCGAGGGTTCGTCTTTCATATATACCCTGACGATATTGCCCGTAATACGGGTATCCTCTAAGGAGATGCCAAGGTCAAAGAGACATCCTTCAATAAGGAGTTTTTCGGGCAGAACAGCCGGTACATATACCTGGGGATCTGTCTGGGTCCCTCCTCGCCCCCCTCCCTTTTCAAGGAGAAACGCCACCGTGACCGCAAGAGTCAGGACGATAATGATGACAAGGAACGCGGATCTTTGAGATTTCTTCATGCCGCTTTTTTAGACCAGGTAAATACCTCCCAGGACTTCAACAGATCCAAGCCGTACTTGAGCTGGTTGTCTTTCTTCAGGAGTTCATGAATGCTGCCTTCTAATGGCTCTTGAGCCTCTTCCCGGACCGGTTCGAGGTGATCTTTCAGATCCTTTTCGCGGATAAATTTCTGCGAGTTGTCCTCCTCTTTAACCGGAAGACTCTGCTC
Source organism: uncultured Bacteriovoracaceae bacterium (assembly GCA_964422755.1). Classification (GTDB taxonomy): domain Bacteria; phylum Desulfobacterota; class Desulfomonilia; order UBA1062; family UBA1062; genus DSAD01. The sequence continues at coordinate 9,256 of CAYRCP010000025.1, forward strand.
AATCCAGATATCCGGCTCTATGCCCGTAGCCTGGATTGAACGCCCTGAAGGCGTATAATATCTCGCAACGGTAAGCTTGATGGCTGACCCGTCGTTCAAAGGACGGATGGTCTGAACCGAGGCCTTTCCAAAACTCTTGACCCCCACGACAACCGCGCGTTTATTGTCCTGAAGTGCACCGGATACGATCTCAGCTGCACTCGCGCTGCCGCCGTTTATGAGAACAACCATGGGAAAGTCGTCAAACGTCCCATCTTTTTGAGCCACATATTCGGTCTTGTCTTCAGGCTTTCGCCCATCGGTATAGACGATCTTCCCTTCACTGATAAAGAGATCGCTCACGGCAATAGCCTGATCTAAAAGCCCGCCGGGATTATACCGCAGATCGAGAATCAACCCCTTGAGCGGTCCCATTTCCTCAAGGGCATTATTGATATCCTCGGCTGTATCAACCTGAAAATTCCTTACCCTGACATACCCGTATCCAGCTTCAAGCATGTCGGATTTCACACTCTGTATGTGGATTATCGCCCTGGTTATGATTATATCAAACGGGGTTTTTTGCGTCTCCCGGAATACGGTTATGGTCACCGGTGATCCCTTGGGACCTCTCAGCAGTTTTACCGCATCCTCCAGCGTCATGTCTGTGGTCGCTTCCCCCTCGATCTTGATTATCTTATCGCCGGGGAGAATGCCTGCGTCGAAGGCAGGTGTCCCTTCGATGGGAGTGATAACGGTGAGCACATCGTCACGTATCCCTATTTCGATCCCAAGCCCGCCAAATGATCCGGTGGTGCTGATCTGCATCTCCTTGTAGCCTTCCTTGGTAAGGTATGCAGAGTGAGGGTCAAGAACGGATATCATTCCCTTGATGGCCCCTTCCATGAGTTTCTCGGGGGGAACATCTTCAACATAGCTTTTCTCAATAATGCCCAGACAGTCGGTAAACTTCTCGAGTTGCGGATATATCTCCGAGGTATCGGCCTTGAGAACATTTGCATGATTGAGCAGGAAAAATGATAGAAAAACCAGGATAACGCTCCCGCCCAGCCACATGGTTTTATGTTGTTTCATATCTACTCCTGTAGATTTTTTTACGTAAGGTAATCATCGTCTATATCACACATCAAATAACGATAAAACAATTACTATTCCCGGCCAAGCCACGTGTGAGGGTCTTGAGGCTTGTCGTGAAACCTCAGTTCGAAATGCAGCATCGGACTGAGGACATCTCCGCTCTGACCAACTCGTGCAATGACCTCTTTGGCCGAAACCTTATCCCCCATTGCCTTGTCAACCTTCTTGAGATGGCCGTAGACGGAATAGTATCCGCCGCCATGATCAACAATGATCGTATTTCCATATCCGTTCATCCAGTTGACAAAAACCACCGTGCCTTCAAAGATACTCCTGACAGCGGTCCCCTCTCCTGTCTCGATATCGATCCCCTGCGAGCGCTGCATTACACCCTTGAGCCGAAACGGTCCGAAACTGCGTACAATCTTTCCCTTAACCGGCCAGGGAAGTTTCCCTTTCTTTTTAAAGATACTCCCGCGTGCAAATTCCTCCTGTCTCTTCTTCGATTCTATCTGTTCAAGAAGCTGCCGCATTTTATCCTGATACCTGTCAGAAGTCCGCTTCAGGGATGCAAGCAACTTGGCTTTCTTTTTCCTCTGTCTGTTTAATTCCTGCGTCGTGTCCTCAAGCTTTTTCAGATCACGACCGAGCTCGCCGGTTACCTCCTCGAAGCGCTGCCTTGCCTGTTCAATCCTGGCGCGGTTCACGTTGTACTCTTTCACTACTTCATACTTTTGCCCGATGATGCTGTTGAGGTACCCTGTGTATTCTTCATGAGAACAATACAAATCCACCATATCGAAGAGTGATCCTTTGTACAGGTCGACCCAGTTGTTGCGAAGTTTCTCCTTGTACCTGCTCATGGCTGACTCATGATCAAGCAGCTGTGTTTCCAGGTAAGCGGACTGCTCCTTTTTCGCATCGATATCCTTCTTAACCCGTGCTATCTTTTCTTCAATCCGGTAAATCTTCCCATCGATGTCAAAGAGTTTTTTCTCTTCCACACGATACTTTGCTTCAACATCCTTTGCCTTTTTGCTCAGCTCCTTCAGCTGGGGAGAATCATCCGCATAAACCGCAAAGGGGATAAACAGTAACATCAGGCCCCAGAGGAGGAGGCTACGCATCTATATTCCTCTTGATAGCCAGCACGGCACCGGACACACAGAACAGGCAAGCAAGGGCAAACGTCGCGAGGATCTGATGCAGGTTCAAGGGAGAGACGATGCCGGAGAGCACCGGTATTCGCCCCACGGTATAGCCGATAGATGCCTGTATCGTTATCAGGGCCAAACTCGATCCGATAATCCCGTAGAGGAGTGCCTCTATGATATATGGTGCATAGAGGTAGGCCTTTTCGGCACCTAAAATATTGAGAACCTCTATCTCCTGCTGCCGCGTCATAATTCCGACACGAACAGACAAAAAAAGTACCATGCCCAGACACACGATAACGACAAGCGCAATGAAAGAGCCGGCAAGCACAATGGCATGGAACGCACCTGCAATATACCCGATGAGTCCTTTGTTGTAGCGGACATCCTCTATATAATTAATCTCCCCCAACCTCCCGGCAAGGGTTTCGATCTCGCTGGCGTAGCTCGATTTTATCCTGATCTCAAAGGCATCGGGCAGAATATCGGCATCGAGCCCTTCAATCCAGGGGTTGTCCGGTCCGAGCCATTGCTTCATCCTGATCAGCCCCTGCGCACGGGGAATAAACTCTACATGGGAGATCCCATCGATCAGCGCTATCTTTTCCTGTACAGCCTGGATGGTTGACTGCTGCTGGGGTCCTTTCACATATGCCATCAGCGTTGAATTGGTACCAGGAATAAGGGTTGCCCGGTTTGCAATGATTACGGCAAACAGCACGAAAAGGAGTTGGCACACGGCAAACCAGCACGCGATCAGGGTGAACAGGCTCCCCCAGGGGCGCAGCCTCATGCCGGTTGCAATCCTCTTGAAGATATAGGCGAGTCTAGCCATAGATCCTTCTATTCCCCCAGCACATGTCCCTTATCCACCCGGATCACCCGGGCAAAATCAATGATCGGGTCTTCCTTATGAGAAGATATCACTACCGTCATGCCTTTTTTATGGAGCTTGTAGAACATATTCATAATATAGGTTCCCATGGTATCATCGAGGCTGCCGATGGGTTCGTCGGCCAGGAGAATATCGGGGTCATGAATGATGGCTCTTACCAGTGCAAGCCGCTGCTGCTCTCCGCCGGAGAGATCCCCGGCCCGCTCATACACCTTGTGCTGAAGGCCGACCCATTTGAGCATCTTCCATACCCTGCTGCGTATATATGCCGATGATTTCCCAAGAATTTCCAGAATGATGGCAGCATTGTCGTACACACTCCAGTCATCGATGAGTTTGAAATCCTGAAAAACATACCCGGTGCGCCGCCTGATGGCCTGAATACTGCCGGAATCCATGCCGGAGATGTCCCTGTCCTGAATATATATCTGGCCTGCCGAGGGGCTCTCGAGGGCATACATCAACTTGAGAAGGGTCGTCTTTCCGGCACCGGAAGGCCCCAGAAGAAAACAGCACTCCCCTTTTTTTATATGCAGGGACACATCGCGCAATGCATATACACTGCCGTGGTACACCTTGGTTACATCTTCCAGGATAATCATCGTTCCTTAAAAAAGCTGCTCCATGCAATAATACCCACGTACACATGCCCCCTGCATCGTCGTTATTGCAGCCTCTTTTTTCTCTCCACGGTCAAACATTTCAACTTCTTGTAATTGCCTTTGTCCACGCCCGCAAGACCTCTTTGATTATATGCCACAATCTTACCATTATTTCCTCTATTTTACACGAATTTCATTCTTGGTATGATTTTCGCAAGCTGCCAAGCATGGCAAAAGAGGATGAGAACGGTCAAGAGCGGTCGGAACAACCGTCGATTAAACGGCTGCAGGAAGCCAAAGACAAGGGGCAAGTCTGTAAAAGCAATGAGGTCTCCACCTGCTTTCTGTTCCTGGCGACGGTTATCTCTTTCTATTTTTATATCCCCTCAATGGCTTCAAAGCTGGGCTCAATCGTAAGTTCCTATCTTGGCAACGCAAGCATCTGGGACGGCAGCCAGGAATCCGTCCTGTCGATCTTTCACCAGGCAGTGTCGCAGCTGGCAATCCTCGTACTCCCTATCCTCGGGGTATTTCTCCTGGTCGGCCTGGCGTCAAATATCATACAGATAGGGTTTGTGCTCAGCGCCGAACCCATCACCCCGAAATGGTCGAAAATTGATCCGATTAAAGGGTTCAAGAATAAATTTTTCTCGCTTAGAAGTCTGCAACAACTCGTTAAAACTCTTGTTATCCTCTTTGTGATCGGCCTGGTCGCCTACAGGGCGATCAAGCGGGAAATACCCGCTTTCCCCCCGCTCATTGACAGCGATCTTAGTGTCATTTTATTGACTATATTTCAATCTGCCATGCACCTGCTCTGGGATTTCCTCTGGATCTTCATCATGGTGGCCGTCGCAGATTATGTATTCCAGAGATGGCAGCACAATCAGGATTTAAAGATGACCAAACAGGAAATAAAGGATGAGATGAAGCTGCACGAGGGAAATCCGCAGATCAAGAGCAAGATCAGATCCATTCAGCTCCACATGGCACGCAGAAGGATGATGAAAGAGGTGCCCAAGGCGGATGTGGTAATCACGAACCCGACGCACCTGGCCGTGGCGCTGAAATACGAAAGGGGCACGATGGTTGCGCCGGTTGTCATTGCAAAAGGAGCGGGGATACTGGCTGAAAAAATCAAGGACCTTGCCCGAACATCACATATTCCCATCGTCGAAGACAAACCTTTGGCACGGGCCTTGTATAAAACCGTGGAGATCGGCGATATCATCCCGGACAAGTGGTACAAAGCCGTGGCTGAAATACTCGCTTATGTCTACAAACTCAAGGCAGGTGTTCGATAAATGGCACAAAATTTAGCTTTACCCTTTGGATTGGACCGCAAGATGACAAGCGATCTCATCATGGCCGCCGGTGTTTTGATGGTGCTGATCATCGTACTCGTCCCGCTTCCTACCTTTTTCCTCGACATCCTGCTTACCTTCAGCATTACCATCGGCATCATCATTCTCATGGTAAGCATGTACACTACGAACCCCCTTCACTTCTCCGTTTTCCCGTCTCTCCTCCTCGTGGTGACCCTTTACCGGCTCTCCTTGAACATCGCTTCTACGAGGCTGATCCTCCTTCATGGATCGGAGGGAAACCTCGCGGCAGGAAGGGTTATCAATGTATTCGGCCAGTTTGTTGTCGGAGGAAGCTATGTCGTAGGCTTTGTGGTTTTTGCCATCTTTGTTCTCATCAATTTTGTGGTCATCACAAAGGGTGCGACCAGGATAGGTGAGGTAACTGCACGATTTACCCTGGATGCAATGCCGGGAAAACAGATGGCCATCGATGCAGATCTCAACGCAGGCATGATTACCGAGGAACAGGCCAGAGAGCGCAGAGACCAGATCAGAAAAGAGGCAGAGTTTTACGGGGCCATGGACGGAGCCACCAAATTCGTGCGGGGTGATGCCATTGCCGGCATTGTCATAACCTTTATCAACATCATCGGCGGCATTGTTATCGGCGTATTGCAGAATGATATGCCGTTTGCCGAAGCCCTTACCACCTATACCTCGCTCACCATCGGCGACGGGCTGGTTTCCCAGATACCTGCCCTGATCATCTCCTCGGCTGCAGGTATTATCGTGACCCAGTCGGCAGCAGACAAATCCATTGGCAGACTGCTCTCGGAGCAGCTTTCCTTTCAGCCCATGGCCCTGTTCTCGGCTGCCGCGATTATCTTCTTTTTCGGCCTTGTACCGGGCATGCCGCACATCTCATTTCTTTCAATCGCTGCCTTAATGGCGGCAATAGGCTGGGCCAGCTCTCGATTCCAGAAAGAGGAACCTCTGGAAGAGGAACCCGTGCAGGAGGAAGAGATCTCCCCTGAGGCGCTGCTTCCCATGGATATCCTGGAATTCGAGATCGGCTACGGGTTGATCCCGCTGGTAGACACCGCACAGGGTGGCGAACTTTTGACGCGTATTAAGGGAATGCGTCGCAGTATTGCCACAGAACTGGGCATGATTGTGCCGCCCATCCATGTCCGGGACAACCTGGATCTGAAACCCAACGAATATAAGCTCCTTCTGAAAG
>CAYRCP010000026.1:0-15514 GCA_964422755.1 uncultured Bacteriovoracaceae bacterium
GAATCCAGTAATATCAGCAAGTTCTGGACCCCCGCCTTCAGGCTTCGTTTGCAGCTTCGCCGGACAAGCCGCGGGGGTGACGTACCTTATGTTGTTTTTCAATTACATCTTCTAGATACTGGATTCTATGCAAAAGGGGTTCAGGCTGTAGGCTGTTAGGTCTATGATTACAGCCTACTCCCTTCATTCTATCTCCTGCCTTTTATCTTTCTATCCTTTACTAACAGTCTAATAGCCTTCAGCCTAAAAAACCTTATCGTTTAGACATTATTCCTTGGTCTCTGATTCAAGCCGAGCAAGGAGCTGCTGTGCCTGGTTCTTCTCCTCAAAAGGTGCCTTCGTGCTCAGCGCCTTTGTGAGGAACCCTTTTGCCTCCGCCCCCCTGTTCAACTCCACCAGTGCAAGTGCCATGTGGTAATTGATGGATGGTTCTTCCGAGAGCTTTTCGATGGCGAGCTGGAACTGCCCCAGGGCATTTTCAAAAAGGCCTTTCTTCAGGTAGACAAAACCAAGGGTGTCCGCGATTCTCGGATCTTCCGGAAATTTGTCTTTTGCAATCTGTGCGAGCTGCAGGGCTTCGTTCAGATCATTCTTTTTCCCGCCTTCAGCGAGAATCCATGCAAGGTTGTTTGCTGCAAGGGCGTTTTTCGGTTCTCTCTCGAGGATATAGGTGTACACCTTTTTTGCATCTGTTGTTTTGCCCTGGTTCTGGTTGATCAGTGCAAGCATCATTGCGGCCTTGAGATCGTCGGGGTTTTTGTTGAGGATGCTCTCGTACTCATCAAGGGCTTTATTTACCCTGTTGGTTCTTGCATAAAACTGGGCAAGTGCGTGATAGAGGATCTCGTTGTCGGGCTCAAGCGCTATGGCCTCTTTGATCTGGGCATGCGCATCGTCTTTTTTCCCGGAACTTTCCAGGAGCCCTGCAAGGATCATATGGCAGGGCGCTGTGTTTGCCTTTGCACAGGCGTTTGTCACCTTGTCTATGACTTCATCTTTTTTTGCAACAGCAGAGGCAATGCTCGCATAGAGGGTGAGTGCTTCCGCCTTTTCCGGATAATTCTCAATTGCCTGCGTTGCTATTTCATATGCGCCCTTCTTGTCTCCTTTGGACAAAGAAAGCAGGGTGCCGGCATGAAGGGTAGGCCATGCATCCGGTGCCCCTTTCGTGAGCATCTCCACCAGAGACTGTGCTGTATCGGTATCCTGAATTCTCAGGGCAGATAACGCCCCGATATAGATGATATCCGGCATGGTGATGGAGTTTTTTACGAGGAGTTCAACCTCTGCCAGCGTTTCCTTATACTGGCGCTGGGCAAAGTATATCTTGGCCATCATGGCGTGGAGCGACACATTGTTTTTGTTTTCCTGCAGGGAGGCCTCGATAAGTTCCCGCGCACGGGTTGTATCACCTTTCATGAGATAGGCTCTTGCCGCGGTGGTTGCGACATCAGGCCTGCGAGGGATATTCTTGATGAGCATATCCAGGGTCTCCAGCGCCTTTGCCGGGTCTTTTTCGTCAACATAGATCTGGGCCAGAAGAATACGGGAAGGGATCGCCTTTTGATCGTCCTCAGTCGTTTTTATCAGGAGGGTCTTTGCCTCTTCAATATCGCCCTTGCCGAGAAGAATCTGGGATAAAAGCGTCCTGGTCAGGGTGTTATCATCGAGTTCGCGAGCTTTTTGGGCAAGTTTCAATGCCCCGTCCAGATCGCCTTTCTGGAGTATGATACCGGCCTCCAGCATGTAGGGGTTTGGATTGTCGGGGAAGTTGTTTTTGAGTTCCGCTATCTGAGCGGTGAAGAGGTCGTCCATCTTATGGCCTGCATAGAAACGGGCAAGGGCGAGACCGGCATTAATATCGTCCGCCCCCACGCGATATGCATCCTGTGCCCATTTTTTGCCACGTTCGAGGTCACCCTTGAACACATAGATATCACTTGCCAGAAAGCGTATCTTGGTAGAGTCGGGATACAGGGAGGTCCCTTTCGAAACAAGGTCGAGCGCATCATCGATGCGGCCGATGGCAAGATACATCTGGATCGCGTTGATCAGTGTGGCCTCGCTCGGTTCACCATCTTTCAAGACGCCTTCCATGATCTCCACTGCCTCTTGCTGGTTGCCGCTCTGGAACATTGCCTGGGCAAGCATCTCTTTTGCCGTGCGGTTTTCGGGGTCAATCTCGAGTATTTTTGATGCCTGCTCGCCGGCAAGATCATATTTTTTTGCCAGCAGCTGCATGGACGCAAGGTATTCACGCGATTTGATATTTTTCGGATCTGCCTGGGCTGCCCGCGAAAAGGCCTTGTATGCCTCATTTGCCCGCATGAGTTTGAGCTGTACCTCCCCTAAGGTGATGAGGGTCTCCGCATCATCCGGTGCGATCTGCAGGGCATTTTGAAACTGGATTGCCGCTTCGGCATATTTTTCTTCCTGCATATATTCGTTGGCGCTTGCAAGGTATGCAGATCTCTTCTCTTCAGGGCTTTTGCTGCAGCCGACCAGCACGATTGAACATACGATTATCAAGACAAATATACCAAAATATCTGTTCATACGACCTCCAACTATTTCAAATAAATGAACGATACCATAGATGCAGCCAAAGGAAAAGAGCTTACACCGGCACAGAGTTATGCACTAGGAACACCGCTGCCATGTTTGTCAACGAATGTATGACAGGTATCGGCTTGCAGCTTCGCCTATCTTTCGGGCGAGTCTCGAGAGATGGAGCATCTTGTTTTGGAGGCATTTCATCATGCCTGAGCAATAGTCAATATTGACTTCGTCGCACCGAGATACTAATTGATTGGAGAGAACTACTGAGAGGTGAAGTATGATTTTTGATCCACTCTACATCATTATGATTGCACCTGCGCTGTTACTGAGCATTTTCGCCCAGATCAAGGTGAAGTCGGCTTTTTCCAAATATTCGAAAGTACCGACCTCCAGGGGAATAACCGGTGCCCAGGCTGCCCGTGAGATCCTGCGAGCCGCAGGGATCAATGATGTCGGGATAGAGCAGAGCAGAGGATTCCTCTCCGATCATTACGATCCCAGGTCGCGGGTATTAAGATTGTCCCAGAAGGTATATGCAGGCAATTCTCTTGCCAGTGTGGGGGTTGCCGCCCACGAAGCAGGTCATGCCATTCAGCACGCCCGGGGCTACCTGCCGTTGAAGATGCGAAGCGCTCTTGTGCCGATTTCTTCACTTGGATCGAATCTCGCATGGCCATTGCTCATAATCGGCTTTATCTTTGCGGCCAAGTCACTCATCCTGGCAGGCATAATCTTTTTCAGCCTTGCGGTGGCATTCCAGCTCGTAACCCTGCCGGTTGAATTCAACGCCTCGTTTCGTGCCATACAGGCCCTGCCACAGACCGGTATCCTTATGGAATCAGAGGTGGCAGGTGCCAGGAAGGTGCTCTCTGCCGCAGCGCTCACCTATGTAGCAGCAGCGGCGTCAGCTGTTCTTCAACTTGTGTATTTTCTCCTCAGAGCAGGATTTCTCGGAAACGATGACTAGAAAAGGGCTGCATGCCCTTGTGCAGTACAATGAGAGAGGTTTGTAAAAATCAGTCTACTTAGATGACAGCCCTGTGTGGCGCAAGAAAAGGGCTGTTTAAAGAGAGAATTTAAAAAATCTCGGGTTGTCATTCCCGCGGGTTGCCGGGTGTAGTTGTAAACGAAGCCTGAAGGTGTAAATAAAGTATTATCAGTTTGTTATGGATTCTCTTTCTCGCGGATGTGACAGTTTATTTAAGTTTTGCAATTGACGCTGAAGATTCTTTATTACACAAAACACAATAATTTGTTAGTCTGTGGGTACCGGGCAGGCAGGGTAAATGGAGAAGATTAGAGACTGCCCTCATTAGTGGCAATTGTGCAGGGGAGAAAAAAGGGCCTATCTTGTGGAAAAAGTTAAATTATTTTGGGTAATCTGACGATTTAGAAAAACATGGCGAGGAACGCATACACCACAGTTTTCCTGTTTATTCTTGATGTAGCAATAGCTATTGGTGCAGTCTTTCTGGCCAAATTTATTCAAAGACTGCTGCCCGAGGTGTGTCTTCCCGATGAGTTCCTGTGGGTTAAGGCCCTTATTTATTCAGGAATATGTGTTGTCTGTTTTTATTTTCAGGACTTGTATAACTGGCAGTACTGGCGGAGATCATCGGAGCTTACCTCATCTATTTTCCTGGGTGGAGGGCTCACGCTTATCGCACTGGCCTTGCTGTACTATATTCTTCCCGGGATCGGTCTCGAAAGGGATGTACTCCTTGTTGCACTTGCCATTACCCTTGGGACGTCCTTTATGATTCGGTTTGTGTATCTGAGATTAAAGTTCTCCAATAATGCAGGAACCCGAGTGGTAATCCTTGGGGACGGGGAAAATGCGAAATTCCTGTTTCAACAGATTCGGTCTGGCGGACATCCGGTAACCTTTGAAGGCTATATCGGGAGAAACAACTGGGATATACCTTCCCGTTGCCTGGGGGATGTACCTGAATTGCATAAAATTATTCAAGAGGTAGACCCTGACGTTCTGGTGGTTGCACCGGATGGGTGGCGGGGCACACTTCCCATTGATGATCTGCTGGACGTTAAACTCGCATTCTGTGATGTAATCGACGGCCCGACCTTTTATGAAGATGTGGCGGGCAAGATCCTCGTGGAGGAGATTCGTCCCAGCTCCATAATCTTTACCCGGGGCTTCATGAGTTCGCCCGTGCAAGAAGGCCTGAAGCGTGGATTCGACATCTTTTTTGCGCTGATCGGTCTCATCGTGTCTGCCCCGATTATGCTTATAACCGCAATCATCATCCGTCTGGAATCTCCCGGACCCATCTTTTACTTGCAGCAACGGGTGGGCAAAGACGGCAAGGATTTCAAGGTGATCAAGTTCAGGTCCATGAGGCAGGATGCCGAGCAGGGGGGTCCCCAATGGGCAAGCGAGAACGATCCGCGGGTCACCCGTGTGGGGCGCATTATCCGTAAGATCCGTGTCGATGAACTGCCGCAGTTCATTAACGTGATCAAAAACGATATGAGTTTTGTCGGACCAAGACCTGAGAGGAGATATTTCGTCGATCAGCTCGAAAAGGTGATCCCGTTTTATGCATTGAGAATGCATGCAAGACCAGGGATTACGGGGTGGGCCCAGATCAACTACCCGTATGGCGATACCATCGAAGATGCAAAAGAGAAATTAAAGTACGAACTGTACTATATGAAACACCGCACGTTATGGCTCGATCTCGTTATTATCTTCCAGACCGTCAAGGTTGCGATCAAGGCACGTGGAGCTCAGTAGGCCAACAAGCGCTTAAATCAAGCACAAGCCCTCTACGGCAGAGGGTTTGTGCTTGTCTGAATATGCAATAAACCACTTCTAATCCTTGCGGATGAGTGCTGCATATCTAAGAGCGAAGCAATTATTACAAGGCCGAGAGGATCAATGGGCCGTTCTTTGTAATGGCAATACTGTTTTCGAAGTGGGCTGAGAGCGAACCATCCGAGGTAACGGCCGTCCATCCGTCTTCAAGGATGGCAACCCTCCATGAACCCTGATTTACCATGGGCTCTATGGCGAAGGTCATTCCTTCCTTAAGGACCGGACCGTTGCCTTTTTTGCCGAAATTGGGTATCTGGGGATCTTCATGGAGGCCTTTACCGATGCCGTGACCCACAAAATCCCTGACCACGGAAAATCCTGCAGACTCTACGACCTGTTGAACCGCTGCAGATATATCCGAGAGGCGGTTGCCCGGACGTGCCTGACTGATTCCTGCTGCCAGGGCCTGTCTGGTGGTATCCATCAATGCCTGTGCCTCTTTTGAAACGTTGCCCACGGGGAATGTTCTCGCAGCGTCAGAGTAGAAGCCGTTCAAAAGCGCTCCCACATCGATGCTGACGATATCTCCTGAGACCAAACCTCTTTCAGAGGGAAAGCCATGCACCACCTCTTCGTTGACCGAGGTGCACAGCGTTGAAGGGAAGCCCCTATATCCCTTGAATGCAGGGACTGCATTGAAGGATCGGATAAAAATCTCAGCCTCGAAATCGAGTTCCTTCGTGGTAATGCCCGGCTGGATCATGGGTGCTATGTGCTCGAACAGCTGCGCCAGGATGCGATTGGATTCCCGCATCATGGCGATCTCTTCTTTATTTTTTAGTATAATCATCCATTCATCACCTTTTTGAGCGGATACTCGATGATGCCGCGGGCACCTGCCCTGAGAAGCTCAGGGATGAGGTTTCTCGATTGCGATTCGTGAATTATGATCTCCAGCGAATACCAGTTTGAATCGTGAAGCGGTGAGACCGTAGGAGAGGTAATGGATGGAAGCATGTTGATGATGGTCTCCAGGTGTTCTTTTGGTGCATTCATCTTGAGTCCTGCCATTCCTGTTGCCTGCAGAGCAGACTTGAGCATCATGGCAATCTGATCTATCTTGATCCTTTTGGTTTTATCTTCCCATGAGGCCTTATTCGCAATGAGTTTCGTATTTGTAGTCAGCAGTTCTTCGATAATCTTGAGGTTGTGAGCCTTGATCGTGGAGCCTGTTTCCGTCACCTCCACTATGGCATCGGCCAGGCCGTCCACCACCTTGGCTTCTGTTGCCCCCCACGAAAATTCCACATTGACATTGATGTTTCTCTCTTTGAAGTACTGCCGGGTGAAATTCACCAGCTCGGTGGCAATCTTTTTGCCTTCCAGATCCTCGATCGTGGAGATATCCGATTTCTCATCTACAGCCAGGACCCATTTGGCAGGCCTGTAGGTTGCCTTGGAATAAATAAGATCTTCCACCTCGACGACATCGGAACTGTTCTCCAGGATCCAGTCTTTTCCGGTCAGGGCGAGATCGAATAATCCCGATTCAACATAACGGGAGATCTCCTGGGCCCTTACCAGTGCACAATCGATATCCGGATCATCGATGGAGGGAAAGTAACTCCTGGATGATGTGCGTATGCTCCAGCCTGCATCCTTAAAGAGATCGACGGTGGACTGCTGGAGGCTGCCCTTGGGTATGGCAAGACGTATCACGCTCATGATTTATACACCTCTTTGGGATCGAACACCTTTATTCCGTCTTCGACGATTTTATCACCGGTAATCTTCTTGAAGAAACACGATCTATAACCCAAATGGCATGCGGCACCGCCTATCTGTTCCACCTTCATGACAACCGTGTCATTGTCGCAGTCTGTACGGATCTCTTTGACGATCTGGACGTTGCCGGATTCTTCACCTTTTCGCCAGAGTTTTTGTCGGGATCTGCTGAAGTAGCAGGCCTTGCCGGTACGAAGGGTCTCTTCGAAAGCAGCCTCATTCATATAGGCAAGCATGAGGATTTCTCCGGTTTCAAAGTCCTGTGCTATGGCCGGCACCAGGCCTTCCTGTTTTTCAAAATCTAATATGGTTTTCATAATCATCCTCCTGGATGCACTGGGCTTAACAATTTTTCTCTGGTGGTGTCAAGCAAGCATCTCAAGAGATGTGAAAAATATAAGTTGTCTTCAGGGTTTATGCACTGACAGGCCTTCTACATCTTGAGCTGCTTCTTTCAAGAGTTCTGATAAGACGGGGTGTGGATGGTATATCTCCAGAAAGTCTTGTGCCGTGAGTCCTTTCTCGATGGCAAGGGTTGCAATGGTGATGAGTTCTGTCGCATGGGGACTTACTATGGTGACACGCTCGATCAGCCCCTCTTTATTGCAGATCATCCGGGCATATCCATCGTTTGACTCCATGGTACGTGCCCTGCCAAGGGCCGAGACAGGAAATGTGCCCTGTTTCATGGTTTCATGGTCGATCTCTTCAAGGTTTTTTCCCACCGATGCGATTTCCGGACTGGTAAAGATGATCGATGGAATATTGTGGTAGCTTATCCTCTGGCCACCGCCGGTGAGATGATCAACGGCAATTTCAGCTTCTTTGCTTGCCACATATGCGTACATGTATTCGCCGGTCACGTCGCCGATGGCATAGATTCCCGGGATAGATGTCTGCATGGTATCGTCTACCTGAATGCCCCGGCTACTGTTGAGTTTCGTCCCCAGGCGCTCAAGCCCCTGCGGGATCACGGGCTGTCTGCCGATACTCAGGAGGATCTTTTCCGCAGTGAGACGGACATCACCATCAGGGGTTTCAATGGCGAGGGTGTAGGGCTGCCGGCCTTGAATATCGGTGATTGTCGAAGAGGTGCGTATGGTTACCTTGCGGAAGTTTTTTGCGAGAAACGTCGACACCTGAGGATCTTCAAAGGGGAGTATCCTCTCCATGGCCTCGATTACCGTTACCGTGCTGCCCAGGGAGCTGAAGATATGGGCCATCTCCATGCCGATTACCCCCCCTCCTACGATGGCGAGCGTTTCGGGCAGGTCTTTCATCTCGAAGAGGTTCTCACTGGTCCATATCCCGGGGACATCAAAAAGAGACGGTCTTTTGGGCTGTGAGCCGGTAGCGACGATAATAAAGCGGGTGTCAAAGGTCTGCTCTCCCACCTTGACCCTGGTGGGTTCAACCACCTCTGCAGGTCCGGTATGGATATCGATGCCGGCCCCCTTGAGGAGTAATTCAATTCCTTTGACCAGGCGTTTTACAATCCTTGATTTTCTCGTGCTGAGAGAATCGAGACCGAGAGACGGCTTGCCGGTATCTATACCGAACCGTTTCGCGGCATTGATCTTGTTGAAGAGATGGATACTTTCAATGTAGCTTTTTGTGGGGATACACCCGGTATTGGTGCAGGTTCCGCCAAAGTTTTTGCCTTCGGCAATAGCGACGGTAAGCCCTTTCTTGGCGGCAAGCAGTGCAGCGGTATAGCCGGCAGGCCCTGAACCTATAACGAACAGATCATACATATACGCCCTTTCTATGGTTTTTTCTTATCCCTTTTACCCGGTATGGGGTAGAAGTTATCGACATAGCCGTGTCTGCGTACCCCCAGGGCCTCTCTATGGATCATGAGCATTTGCCGTCTGGAGAGCGCCTGTTTTCTTGTTGCATTGAAGGTATCTATCAAGGCATTGTATGTATCGAGATCGTCTGTTGTTTCAAGCTCTTGCTCTATCTTCTTCAGTTTGAGCAGAACAGCTTCAAGCTTGTCTCCGGTGTGGCCGAGAGCCTTCGCCATCTCCTCGATGATTTCTTCCTGGGTTTTCTCTACACTGTCTTTACCCATAAAAGTGATCTATAACATACAAAGGTGTGGGGATAAAAGTGCTAACGAATAAGGGGTGAGGGCCATTCACCGATAATGATCACCATGTCCGGCAATATCGTATCTGCGCAGGTGGATCAGGGTATCCGGTATTCCCTGCCCCAGGCGGCATCTTCCAAGACCGATAACCTGGGCAGTTGCCTGGCAGGTTAAATATGGTATATTGCATTGATAGCTGCTTGAGGTAATAAAGAAAGAAGAGGTAAGATCCGATAGAGCAACATAAGCGGGGGCCTGTTCAAATGAATGAAAATATTAAATTTGGGGATCTGGATACAACGATACGCAATCTTGGAAAACCCGGGATAGATTCGCCGGTAAAATCAACAAAGATATTCATCGATGATACGGAAAGGGTTCTGATCAATACATGCCTGAAGGAGATGGAGGATTGCTCTCGCAAGAATAAAGAGCTCCCTTCTTTTGAACGGGCAGGGCCGCGAAAAAAGATATTTTTCGACCCTTCCAAGACCAAGTGCGGCGTAGTTACCTGCGGAGGGCTGTGTCCGGGCATTAACGACGTGATCCGCAGCATTGTTCTGGAACTGTACCATATGTACGGTGTCGAGAACATCTATGGAATACCCTATGGGCTTCAAGGTTTTATCCCCGAGTACAAACGTTCCTTTGTTGAGTTGACCCCTTCCTTTGTCGAGCACATCCATGGGCTCGGAGGAACGATATTGGGGTCCTCCCGTGGTGGCCAGGACATCTCTGAGGTTGTTGACGCGATCGAACGTGTTAATATGAATGTCGTATTTTTCATCGGCGGGGACGGGACCCTGAAGGCAGCATCGGCGGTTGCCCGGGAAGCCTTATCCCGGGGTTTTAAATGTTCCATTATCGGTATTCCCAAGACAATAGACAATGATATCCATTTTGTCTCAAAGACCTTCGGGTTCGATACTGCGGTGGAAGAGGCCAGATCTGTCATCGGGTGCGCCCACGTTGAATCAAAAGGGGCCCCGTTCGGAATCGGTCTGGTAAAGCTCATGGGAAGAGATTCCGGCTTTATCACCGCGAATGCCGCCTTGGCATCCAGGGATGCGAATTTTGTCCTGGTGCCGGAGGAAGATTTCGATCTGGAGGGGGACAAAGGCTTTCTCGCTTCTCTCGAGAGGAGGCTGAAGGCCCGGGGGCATGCAGTGATCGTGGTTGCAGAAGGTGCGGGACAGAAGTTTTTCCACAATCTTCCTCAGAAAAAGGATGCATCCGGGAATATCAAAAAAGGGGATATCGGGCTTTTTTTGAGAGAGCAGATTGAAGAGTATTTCCAGTCAAAAAATATCTCCATCAATCTCAAATACATAGACCCAAGCTATGTCATCCGGAGTGTTGTAGCAAATGCCACTGACTCCATATTCTGCGGCTTTCTTTCGCAGATGGCAGTGCATGCCGGCATGAGCGGCAAGACCGATATGATGGTGGGGCTCTGGAATAATATGTATGTGCATATTCCCATAGAGTTAAGTGTGGCCAGAAGAAAGACGATAGATATTGAAGGTCCCCTGTGGATGTCGGTAAAGGAATCAACAGGGCAATCTATAATGAAGAATTGAGGAAAGGAAAAATAACGGGTATCGTGTTAAAAGGAGAGCGTTATGGAAGATAGAATATTCGATGATGATGATATTATCGATCTCACGGATTTGCTGGAAGAAGGGCAGCCTCCGGTTGAGAAAGAAGAACCCGGGGACCAAAAAGATGCTGCTGTCAGTATGAATGAGCCGGATTCATTCGATCTGGGAAAAGAGATCTCCATGGAATATGATGTGTCGGTAGACGAGATTGAGAACGGGGGTGAAAACCTCGATATCGATGCCGAGCTCTCCTCCAATGAAGAAGATGCCCTGTCTCAAGGCACCCCGGATGATGAAGATATCATACTGCTCGACGATAAGGATGCAAGTCTCGAGGTTGAAGTCCCTGAGGCTTTTTCAACTCCTGTGGAGGAGGAAGAGTCACTTTCAGCCCGGGAATTCAGCGGCGAGGTTCAATTCGATGGCTCTGAGCCAAGCCCTGTTGAGACGGAAACACCTGTGGTGGAAAGTGACGTGCTTGAGCAGCAACAAGCACCATTTGTCATGGATGAAGCCCCGGTAGAAGAAGCTTCCGGTGTGACCAGTCTTGAAGAAGAAGCCCCATTTGAAACAGGGCAGGGCGAAGAAGTCATGCAGCAAGTGAGCACCGATGAGCTGCTTGACGAAATCCGTCAGGAGATCCCCAGTATGATTGAAGGGGTTGTGAGACCCTTTATCGGCGAGCTGGTAAAGGAGATCATCGCTGCCTCAAGAGATCAACTGCCCGGCATCGTTGAGAAGGTGATCCGCGAGGAGATCGACAAGCTCAAGAGGTTGGATTCGTAGAACCCGCTAGCCAACCGGCCGATTTAAGCGGCCGGTTGGCTCTAACAACACCTGCAACCGTAAATCAAAGCATCCGCCGCAAGATGATCTGAAAGTATTGGATAAAAGGTTGGATTGGATGCCATCCTCCCCGAAAGTGTTACCTATGTCCTGAACCTGTTCACTATTCAACCCTCGACCCTATACCTTACACCCTGCACCTTAAAACCGATGCGATCATGTTCAGTGCGAAAGCTTGGAATGAATAGTGCCGGATAATTCCGGCTGTGGCGGATGCATCCTGTTTCACTGATCCGGGCACCCTGAGGAGCCGTTTTGTCGGGAGCCTTTTCATGGTTTACTCGTGTGAAAATCGCATAGATGATTTTTGCCTTTCCCCTCTTTTCATGCTATGAAAACTGCAGTTTGCATAAGAGGAGAAGGAAATGCTGCACAGAGAATACGACCCCAAGGATATCGAACAAAAATGGTATGATTTCTGGTTGGAAAATAAGTACTTCCATGCTGATGAAGATAATGAAGAAAAGCGGCCCTATACGATAGTAATCCCTCCCCCCAATGTAACCGGTGTCCTCCACATGGGGCATGCCCTGAATAATACCATGCAGGATATTATGATCCGGTACAAGCGCATGGACGGTTATAACGCCCTGTGGATGCCGGGTACCGATCATGCAGGCATCGCCACACAGAACGTGGTGGAGAAGTATCTTGCGAAAAAGGGGATGTCACGCCACGATCTGGGGCGTGAAGCGTTTATCGACGAGGTATGGAAGTGGCGGGAAAAACATGGCGGGCTTATCATTAACCAGCTGAAACGCCTAGGTGCATCGTGCGACTGGGACAGAATCCGCTTCACCATGGACGAAGGCCTGTCAAAGGCAGTCAAGAAGGTATTCGTCTCGCTCTATGAAGACGGTCTGATATATCGAGGGGACTATATCGTCAACTGGTGTCCGAGGTGTCACAGTGCTCTGTCCGATCTGGAGGTGGAACATGAGGAAGAGGACGGATTCCTCTGGCATATCAGATATCCCCTTGCCTCAGGAGACGGTGAGGTTGTCGTAGCCACCACCAGGCCCGAGACCATGCTGGGCGATACGTGTGTTGCGGTAAATCCCTCCGATGAGCGATATGCCTCTCTGGTGGGAACGGAAGTCATCCTTCCCCTTATGGACAGAAAAATTCCGATCATTGCAGATCATGTTGTTGACAAGGAGTTTGGAACCGGTGCCGTAAAGATAACGCCTGCCCATGATCTCAATGACTATGAGATGAGCCTGCGCCATGGCCTTGAGGTAATCGTAATCATGGATGAGTCAGGGATTATGAATGAAAATGCAGGGTCATACCAGGGGCTTGACCGGTTCGAGTGCAGGAATGATCTTGAAAGAGACCTGGAAGAGAAGGGCTACCTTGTAGACAAGACCCCGTACCGGGTTCCTGTGGGTAAGTGCTACCGGTGCAAGAGCGTTATTGAGCCGTACCTCTCCAAGCAGTGGTTTGTAAAGATGAAGCCGCTTGCCCAGCAAGCCATCAAGGCGGTTGAGAAATCAGATACCCGGATATTGCCCAAGCAGTGGGAAAAGACGTACTACGAGTGGATGTATAATATCCGGGACTGGTGCATATCCCGGCAGATATGGTGGGGACACAGGATACCTGCCTGGTACTGTGAGGACTGCGAGGGAATTGTAGTGAGCGAGACCGAGCCTGGTGCATGCACCCATTGTGGCTCCGGCAATCTCGTGCAGGAGACCGACGTACTCGATACCTGGTTCTCCTCCGGTCTGTGGCCGTTTTCTACCATGGGATGGCCTGATAATACGAAGACCCTTCAACGGTTCTACCCGACCGATGTTCTCATTACCGGATTTGACATCCTTTTCTTCTGGGTTGCCCGAATGATGATGATGGGACTCAAGTGTATGGGGGAGGTGCCATTCCGCGATGTGTATCTCCATGCGCTCGTGCGGGATGAAAAGGGTCAGAAGATGAGCAAGTCAAAGGGCAATATCGTCGACCCCATAGATGAAATGGACAAATACGGCGCAGACGCATTCAGGTTTGCACTCACCGCATTCGCAGCCATGGGAAGGGATGTGCGCATCAGTGACAAACGTATTCAGGGGTACCGGTTTTTTATCAACAAGATCTGGAATGCGGGTAAGTTCGTACTGCGCAATATCGAAGGATTTGAACCGGAGAAAATAACGGTAGATCCCGATAGACTGAGCCTTGCCGATAAATGGATTCTGACAGAGCTGAACAAGACGATCAGTGATACCCGTTCGGCCCTGGATGAATACCGGTACAATGAAGTGGCCGACAGCCTCTATCAGTTTACCTGGCACACATTCTGCGATTGGTATATTGAATTGTCAAAATCCATGATGACTGAAGAGAATGCCCCGTACACCAAGTGGGTATTGTACCATGTTTTCAAATCGCTCCTGGAGATGCTTCACCCCATCATCCCCTTTGTCACCGAAGAGATCTGGCAGAATCTCCCCCAGGCAGGAGAATCCATCATGGTCACCCAATATCCGAGCGTGAATCATGACCTGGATTTCCCTCAGGACGCACATATGATGGAGTGTATTAATGATGTTATCTCCGGTGTGCGCAGCATCAGGGGGGAAACCAATATATCTCCCTCCCTCATGCTCGATGTGGTCTTAAAGGTGAAATCAGCTGATATAGAGCAGCTGATGAATACCTACGGCGTCTTTATCAGGGACCTTGCCCGGATAAAGGACATAGGGTTCATTGCCGAAGGTTCGGCCAGACCGAAGAAGTGCGCGCTGGCTGTAACACCAGTGGCCGAGGTCTATGTGCCGCTTGAGGGCGTTATCGATATCGATAAGGAAAAGGAACGCCTTGAAAAGCAGATAGCAAAGGCCAGGAAAGAACTGGATGCAAAGCTGAAGAAACTCTCGAACAAGAATTTCCTGGAAAAGGCAAAGAAGGAAATCGTGGAAGAGCAGACTCGCCTTAAAGAGGAGCTCGATTTTATGATCGAAAGGCTTCTCAAGGCACATTCGCTGCTTGAGGGGTGATGAAACCCTTTGATTGCGAGCTGATACAAGAGCATATCCGCCTCGATGAAGTTGATTCCACCAACCGGTATGCTCTCGATGCCGGGAGGGTCGGTTTGCTCGTCACCGCGGGAACACAGAGCAGAGGAAAGGGAACAAAGGGGAGAACATGGTTCTCCCCTGCCGGGACGAATCTCTATATGACCATAACGATGGGCAAGCCTGACGGGAGGTTTCCTCTTGTAGTAGGGGTGGCTGTTCGCGAAGCCCTTTGGGGCCTTCTCCCCGGGAGTATGATCAATATCAAATGGCCCAATGATATTCTTGTCTCCGGGTCAAAGGTGTGCGGAATCCTCTGCGAGTCCAAGGGGGCGCTTACTGCAATAGGTATCGGGATTAATGTCAATCAGACATCATGGCCTGTTGAACTCGTTGATACGGCAGCCTCGCTCGCCCAGATAAGCGGGAGGGAGTACAATGTGGATCAGGTCATGAATGAGGTAATCATTCATTTAGACAAGTGGTTTGCACGTTTTCATCAGGACGGATTTTCGCCCATCCGCCAAAGATTTCTTGAATTCGGGCTGTTGCAAGATTTCAAGCTGTACACCGATCAAGGACTTGCCTGCACTATAGTCGACGTCAATATGGAGGGACACCTGCTCGTCAATGTTTCAGGAAAGCTCAAGACTTTTGTATCCGGCTCCATTACATTCACCCGGTAATTCGCCTCATCGGTAGTGCCCGGATCGTTATCAACGGGAATTTTCCTGATGGCCTGGTTGACCGGTATTAATCGTATTAACAGACAGTTGTACCCAAGACTCTTGTCTTTTTATCCCTCGTCGCTAACATAACATATACTAAAGGAGGAGCC
>CAYRCP010000027.1:0-15338 GCA_964422755.1 uncultured Bacteriovoracaceae bacterium
GCGAGTCCGGATTTTCTATGAAAACCGCAGACAATCCCGCAGATTCAAAACCAAGGTCATTATCGCCGGGTTGTATGTTCATAAGGAAGATTAGGAGAATATCTCTTAGCCTGGCCCCGCCACCGGGCCAGTACCATACTGAATCCGTTTCCTCGAAAAACGACGATGGGCGCTGCCCCTTCTTCCCCCAGTAAAACTTGATCGATGCTTGAGAAGGATCATAGCCTCTTTGAATAGCAAGAGAGTTTCTCACCACAACCGCACTGTCCCTGCGGCCCTTGCCTGCAGGATCGACAAAGCTGTCCCCGAACAGCCACAATACCCTCTGCCCGCCGAGGTCAATGGAATACGCACCATCTCCGCCCAGCCAGCGCTCATCACTGCGAAACACGGCTGCTGCCTCAGGCCACGGTGTTGCGGTTATGGATATGCGGGAAGAAGCGGGGGTGTTACCCGGCAGAACCCGGCTGCAGCCCCACCAGGATAAAATCGCGATAAGAATGAGACAACTGCAGAGACAGCGTCTGCTTCGTTGCAGGATCTCCTTATTCATGAAACCGGGCACCTTTATAAGGGATACGAGTATCAGACCGGATAAACGTCTCAGCCAATCTTTCTACAGGGGCCTCCTGCCGCAGGACAGGTATTTCTACGGACTATACAATCCGATCTCTTTGGCATAGTCAAACTGCCTCTGCCAGGGGACATGCGGGTGTGCCTTCTGTATGATGCCTTCGCCCATACGGCGTATTGACTCGGCATCGATGCCCGCCGGATCATAGCCGCCGATAAATCCGATGTCAGGCGCTATGATCTCCTGCTTGCCCGGCAGACAGTCACAATCAGCGGTGATGTTGATCAGGGCATTGATCAGGACTGATCTTTCCTTGATCCGGTTCCATACGGCTGCTGCCGTCTCCACGAGCTTTTCCTGAAAAACATCCGCTTCACTTGAAAAAAATATCTTTAACGCCATCTCAGGGCACAACCCGATACACTGTGCGCAGCCGATGCACATCTCCAGGTCATAGGTGGGAAATTCATCGCCTGTAATGGCTGCTGCACCGGTGGGGCATACCTCGACACATACCCCGCAGCGCGTACATCTCCTCTTGAGCAGCACCGGGGATGCATCGGCGTGCATACGCTGCTTTTGGGCCCGTGAGGCAAATCCCATTGAAAGATTCTTGATCGCGCCCCCAAACCCGGTACCCAGGTGGCCCTTGAAATGGGAAAAAATCACAAACCCCTGGGCTTTATCGATGATGGAGGCCACCTGTACTGTCTTGAAATGCTTTAAATCACACGGGATATCAACGACATCGTTGCCCTCAAGGCCATCAGCAATCACCACCTCGCAGCCGAGATAATCCCTGGTATAGCCATGCTCCGCTGCAGTCTTCAGTGAATCCAACCCTTTGCGCCGGCCCCCTGAGTAGAGAACCGTGGTGTCGAAGATAAAGGGCTGCACCCCGAAAGCCTTAAGCCAGGCGACAATTTCCCGGGCATACTCCGGATGCAGGTAGCTGTTGTTTCCCAATTCCCCCCAGTGGAGCTTAACGCCGACAGAATCGCCTTCTCGAAAGGGATGCTGCATCTTTGCCAGGAGATCCCTGAGAGAGGCCGCCCCCTCCTGCCTGGATCCTTGGGTGGGCTGAAAAAGATAATCCATAAAAAAATTCTACTACAAATCACAGTATAATCAAATGATAAATTTATCCGCCAGAAGTCTTGCGAAAGCAATCCTGATATTTCATGATCATGACAAACCGCATCGAGGATAAAAACAATGAATTTGATTGTGGTGCTAAGAGAATCAACACGCTATCAGAGGAGACATCCGCCGCCGACGGCGAGAGGTAAACGCCGCCTAGTTTTCCTGAGTGGTTTTTTCCACGTAATCAGCCATCTCCGCCATAATCTCCCCGACATCGTCGAGGTCAAGACGCAGGTGTTCCAGTGCCTTGTCATCAATACGATAGAGCAGGCCGTCAATCCCGGCACCGATACCGCTCATGATGGCTATTGCATCCGCCATATGGACAATGTACGAGAGGTCATCACCGCCGGAGGGGGTCGGATCATGATGGTAGCGGATGGACCCAACAATCTGATCCGGTATCTGCCACTGCTCACAAACCTCGGAGGCGAGTTCGGCATGATCAAACCCGAGGATCTCTTTTTCAGCGAACAGGAACGATTCTTTCCCATCCTGAACAAAGGACTGAAATTCCTTTTTCCTTTCTTGAACATAGGGGTCGAGAATGATCTTGCCCACATCATGGATCAGACCTGCAGCAAAGGCATCGGGCTCCAGGGACGGGTGCACTTTTTTTGCAATGATCTGAGAACCGTGGGCAACAGCCAGTGAATGAGACCAGAGGTCGCCGGCCTCGAGATCGTATCCCTCGAGGGTCTTGCCCAGGATCTCGGATGAGCATGCCATATTGAGCAGTTTCATCAGGGTCTTACCGCCGAGTACCACCGTTGCATGCTGGACCGATGAGACATTGCCGCTGAGCCCGTAATAGGGAGAATTTGCCATTTTCAAGACCCGGGTTACGATTCCCTGGTCAGTTTCTATCACCTTTGCAAGGTCGGTGAAACTGGCATCCGGATCTGCGAGGATTTTCCTTGCCTTGTGGACAACCTGGGGCATGGGCGGCAACTCCTTGAGCGTCCGGAAAATCCTCTCTTTCAGAGTCTGTCCGCTGTCTTTTCCCTGAGCGGAAGGTGGCGATGATTGGACAGATTCTGCAGCAGCTGCCTTCGGTTGGACAGAGATCTGTATCCTGCCTTTACAGTTGGGACACGGCATGGAAATATCGCCTTCATATTCCTTGAGATGCTCATCGGCTATTATATATTCCTTTTTACATTGGGGGCATTGTATCTTCACAGCATGTCCTTTGATGCGATCCCACATCCGGCGAATGTCCCATCCGGAACAAAGGGCTCGTCTTGTCGTCTTCCCTGTTCATGTACTCTGTGTATGTCCATTTTCCGATCAACTTATCGTTTAATCTCAAGAAATCTGTATTTTACCTTCATCGATATTGAGGATCATTGTCCGCAGCTTTATCCCGCCCACACTCTCTATCTTCACGGTAATATGTTTCTCTACCAGAACCTTTTTGACGGCTGAGACCAGTCTCGAACCGACATCTTCCTGGGATGAAAGCATTGCAGCCCCCCCGGCAATGGCCACAGACAACCCTTCACGAGCCTGTCTCTTTGTGAATTCATCAAGGACATAGTCTATGGCAGTATCGGCAAAATATGCCGGATTGGGAGGGTTCTTGATCTGGGAGACGCCGCGAAGGACATGGACCCCTGCCGCAAACTTCGCCCTGGAATTAAAGACAATAATACCGACACCCGTCGCGATTTTGTCTATCCATAAAAGCCCTTCACGGGCAAACTCACATTTCATTGGTTTTACAGCTATTGTTTTCATGGAGTATCTTAAACCATTATTCCCTTTCTCTACATTTCACACTGCACATTATCGAAAGAATTCGCAGAAAAGTTTAATCCAAAAAAGACTTTTACCTGGACCGATCAGATTGTTATTGCTGCTCGATTCATAGAGTGCTCAACAGAATCGCATCTCTGACGAGCCTGAACGCAGCACAGGGACAACTACTGTGCAAGCAGAAAACA
Organism: uncultured Bacteriovoracaceae bacterium; assembly: GCA_964422755.1. Taxonomy (GTDB): domain Bacteria; phylum Desulfobacterota; class Desulfomonilia; order UBA1062; family UBA1062; genus DSAD01. Next base: position 3,664 of record CAYRCP010000027.1, read on the forward strand.
TTTCCTGGAGGTAGGATCCATCCGCCAATTTGTTATCACTCCCTCTTCAAGGGTCAGCGTATCGCCCGATATTTTCCTGTACCGGAAATGCGTCCCATTCGTGAGAAGACCTTCACCCCTTTTGTCAAAGATCATAGCCCCGTTCCATACTTCGAAATTCGGTGCATATTTAAACGGGTTATCCGAACTTCCCGAGAAACGGAAAGCACTCCCCACAGAGGAGGTCAGCCTGACGAGATATTCACACTTCGAGGGATCCCTCAGATCCAGTACGGTTTGATAACTGTCCGCATTCACCTTCCAATTCTGCGGAGGAGCATTTTCCTCGCTGATTGTCTGCAGCATTCGATGTGTCCACGAGAAATACGTGCTGGTATCGCCAAACTCCTGCAATGTCGCAAAGGCCTTGTGTGCATCCTCATATCTGCCCATCTTGAGGTAGTTCACCCCCATACTCTGATACAGGGGAGCGTATTGGGGATCGATCTCTTTGGCCTTTGCATAGGCCTGCTCCATATCCTTGTATCGCTCCAGTTCAAACAGCGCCGCACTGAGGTTTACCCACACCAGGGCATTTTCCGGGTCAATCTTCAAATACTGCCGGTACGATTTCAAGGCTTTTCCGTGATCTTTCATCTGCCAGTATATCTGGCCCTTCAACTGCCATGCATCCTTGATACGCTTGTTTATTTTGAGCGCCTCATCACAGAGGTTCAGTGCTGTTTCCCACTGCCCTTTTTCCCAGGCAGACTGTGCCTTTAAATATGCATCCTGGCCGGATTTCAGCGAAGTCTCGGCGTACACGCCCTGAGACAAAACCAGTATAAACGCCATTGCAGATAACGTCGTTGCTCTTTTAACCCATTGCATTTCATCCTCCTCAGATCTCAAATCAATGATCAGACTCAGCAACATGCTTAAGGATTCTTCGGCTTATGGCCGGAAACCTCCATGTTCCTGGGCTTAGGGCATGCCCCTGTCCCTAAACAGATCACTGTCTTTTATATCTGCATCTCGGTAATTTGTAAATCCCCTTCGCGTATATGAACAGCCCCATAATACACGGTTTTTTTATCGCAATCGATGGCAGGAACCTCTAAGCTGGCATTCGTCGACTGTCCCTCCGGCCTCTGGCGGATGGGCCCGGAAGAATAAACCACCTTTCAAAGTGGCGGCATCCTCTCAGGGGAACCGGGATTAATGGCGGCCTGAGATGTACCTGCAGCTTCTTTAGAGACCAGTCCCTGCTCTTTGCAACGCGGCAGTTCAAGAGGGGGTTTATCCGCCTTTGTTCGCATCCAGTTTATCGCTCGTACCACTGCACGCTGCTCAATAATACGGCATTCCAGCACCCGCTTTTTCGGAAAGCTGATCAAGGTAATCCCGATAAGGATGGTAATGATCCCCTGCCCCGGAAGCACAAGCATTGCAAGACCCGCGCAGATAAATATAACACCGAAGATATTCTTGATAACCGCGGTGATGAACCGTACAAATGGATGCTGCCTGCGGAATTGCTTCAGGTTCGCTCTATCGTAGAGAAAATAGTCTGCGGGCATTCGTATTACGAGGATCGGAACGACCAGCAGGGTGAGAAAAAAGGTGATTAGCGAAAGTACACCCAGATATTCTATGAGTGTTTCGTGAAGCCCGATCCATTCAACGATCATCGCGACACCTCGCATAACTTCGGCCAGGCAGATTTACCTGCGAGAAAAACCGGCATACCACAATCCCCTCCACTGACAGCTCCACCTTCTGTGTTATTCCTGATCTCCCGGATGGTGTCCAGCACCATATACAACTATTTTCTCCACAAGCCATCAGGACACATATGACCCGGTGGGCCGGTTGCACTATCTTTTTATAAGCCCCTGCACGACAATATCCAGTCCCTGTTCAAACATTTTCTTTGTGGATTTCCCCTCTGATTTGACATAGGTCTTGATGATGAACATAACATAAACGGAGAAAAGCAGCTCGCATACATGATCCACATCCACGTTACGAAATTTCCCTTCATCAATACCCTTGACCAGGATACCCTTGAGCAGGTCCATCGATGCACGGTTTATCTCATAAAAAGGATCTTCCCGGCGGGACAACGGAAAGATCGTCGGATCGTTGATCAATATAGACCGCAGCGAGACATCCCGCGAGAGGTAGGTAAAGCTCTTCTTGCACATGGTAATAAACTGTTCGACGGTATCATCGATGTTTGCAATGGCCTTACGCACCATAGACTGCCAGCGCAACAATCCATAGGCCACAGCCTTCTCATAGAGGTCTCGCTTGTTCTTCACGTATAAGTAGAGGTTTCCCTTTGTCATGCCGAGCTCAGAGGCGACATCTTCAACGCGAGTCCTCTTGTAGCCATATTGTGCAAAGACCCGAAGGGCCGCTTCATAGATTTTCGGCAATTTGTCTTCTCTGGCCATACCCTACCTGAATAATTGAACAATTATGTTTTCTCTTCATCTGGCATCCCGGCCGGAACTTGTCAATAAGAATCCGCAGTGCGTCCCGGGACACGGCAACGCAGAGCAAGAGAAAAATCATGACTTGGGAGACAAGACCTCAGGCAGCGGGCAGATCGTGACTTATGGCCCGAAAACCTAGGCAGACCGAGCAGGCTTGTTCGTGAACTCAGGCAGAAGGGGAAAGATTGAGCCGTAACAGAGCTGGATTAAAGCATGCCGGAATGAAAATCATGTAACGGGTAAGAATCTAGGAATTTCAGGAGATACTCTGCCGGTTCGAGATATTCCGCACGCAGCGGGTTCGAACACTGCGTGCGGAATATCTATTTCATAGAGACAGGGAGGTCTCTTTATGGGCGAGTCTGGTAATCAAGCGTACCGCGATGCCGATAAAGCTTATGATTCCGATAGTAATAAATGCAAGTGTCATGTCTTTGCCCTTCTTTCGATGACAGCCTCCTGGATAAAACCCTTGAAGCCGAGCACGATGCCCAGGATAAGGAAGACCAGGGTGAAGTTGGGGGCCATGTTGAAAACCTTGTCCAGGTAGAGACCCGCATAAAGACCGAGGAATGTCATGGTCACCAGCACAACGGAATAGGCGCTGATCCTGGTCAGCCTGTTTGCCAGCTTGCGTGGTATTCTCTCCTTTTTCATGGCTCTCTCCTTATTCTTTTATTCTCAGGCTAGAACAGGTTCATAATGAGCGTTCTGCCGGGTGCGGTATTGATTCCCACCAGGGCCACCACGAGGATAAATACTGCGGTTGCCTCTGCCGGGGTAAGTCCCAGAACCCTGTAGGTGAACCTGATGCCGATCCCCGTCATGAACATGCAACCGATTACGATCCAAAGTGTTATCATCTTTGTGCCCTCCTTTTTTCCTTCATACGCTTCATACTGAGCAACGCCCGTGCCAAAACAAGCTACCCCGTAACATACTGATTTAATGTGTTAATTTAGGTTCTCATGGTAAAGCTTATGACACGTTGTCACAGAAACCAAAAATGCGGAACATGCGTGTGGTCAATTTGTCAAAATGAATGAGTATTCAGCCTTGACAATGTGACAAAATGTCAATTGCATCTTCGCCTCCGGCAGACATGGAGAGCAGGAACAATAGAAGAGATAAAATCAGGAGAGCTCGAGATCTCAGGCACAGAGGCACAAAGGAAAAGAATCGAGAGGTTGGGAGCCGGAAACGAAGTCCAAAGATAAATCAGGCTTCACTTTCAGTCTTCCTCCGCCGGCGGACACAGGCCATCTTCGTTTTCAAATACACAGGATGCCTCTTTTGGTTTTATTCTGGATACTGGATTCTAACTACTGAATTCTGTCTATTCCCACCACATCAGTACTCCAACACTCCGGTACTCCAACAATAAATTACTGATGCCGTCGAGAATCTGGGCTTACACGGGTAATGGTATGCACCCCTGTTATAAAGAAAAAGCCGGGGAGAGATGTCTCTCCTCGGCTTTGTGTGATGGGCCATCCAGGACTCGAACCTGGGACCTACTGATTAAGAGTCAGTTGCTCTACCAGTTGAGCTAATGGCCCATATATATCTGGTACGCCCGGGGCGACTCGAACGCCCGACCTGCGGATTCGAAGTCCGACGCTCTATCCAACTGAGCTACGGGCGCATATCCTCGCTAGTGGGGTGAGTGATGGGGATCGAACCCACGGCCACAGGAGCCACAATCCTGTGCTCTACCAACTGAGCTACACTCACCATATATCTTGGCACGCCTGAGAGGATTCGAACCTCTGACCTACGGATTAGAAGTCCGTTGCTCTATCCAGCTGAGCTACAGGCGCACACCCAACCCGCTTGGTCGGGGCGAGAGGATTTGAACCTCCGGCCCCCTGCTCCCAAGGCAGGTGCGCTAACCAGACTGCGCTACGCCCCGTAGGACAGCCTTATAGCAAAGGGTATAAGGCATGGCAAGAACTTTTTCATCACTTTGCAAAATCTCATAACTTGCTATAATAATTTATCAATATATGTTTTCCTGGCAGTATATTCTTTCAAAAGCATGTGTTGGTGAATTCTGCAGCGCAATTGATTGTGTCACGACTAATTAACAGTGATCACGGCATGTTTCGCAACACACACCCTATCGGCACATCAGAGCCCTGCCCATGCAGGGAATGGATTTCCTGTTCCCTGCTGCAAACAGGCTTCAGCAACCCTCATTCATCTTCAAGCAGGTGTTTGAGTATATACGCTTCCGCCTCTTCCATCTCCCGGATTTCTTCATCGGATACATCCTCGTGGTTATACCCGGTCAGATGGCAGATCCCGTGAACAAGGAGCTGCATGAGGCGTTCCATGGTATCCATCCCGGAGCCATCAGCCTCATCAGCCGCCCGCTCCACCGAGATCACGATATCTCCGAGATGCGTACCTTCCGGACCTATCCCTTCCTGCTGGGGAAAGGAAATCACATTGGTTGGCCGGTCGCGGTGAAGGTACTCTCTGTTGAGCTCCTGAATGTGGGCATCATCGGTAAGAACCACCGAGAGTTCGGCGTTGTTCATGTTCAGTATCATGAGCGTCTGTTGCGCCCAGTCACCGATCAGGCCGTCGTCAATCTCTATCATGTCCTGAAGATTCTGAATATCGACAATGATCACCGCTGCCCCCTTTCATACGCCTTGATAATCTTTGCAACCACCTTGTGGCGCACCACATCGTCCTCGGAGAAATACACGAAACCAAGCTCGTCTATGCCCTTGAGTATCTGCGCCGCCTCAACAAGCCCTGACTTGACCCCGGCGGGCAAATCGATCTGGGTGACATCGCCGGTGATCACTGCTTTGGAATTAAAGCCCAGCCGGGTCAAAAACATCTTCATCTGCTCCGACGTGGTGTTCTGGGCCTCATCCAGGATGACAAAGGCATCGTTCAGCGTACGGCCACGCATAAATGCAAGGGGGGCTATCTCTATCTGCTCACGACTGATCAACCTCAATACGTGATCATACTCCAGCATGTCGTATAACGCATCGTACAAGGGACGCAGATAGGGATTGACCTTGTCCTGAAGATCCCCGGGGAGAAAACCGAGCCGCTCTCCCGCTTCAACGGCAGGCCGTGCAAGAATGATCCTCTCCACCTTTTTTTTCAGCAGATACGACACCGCCATGGCAAGGGCAAGGTATGTCTTGCCGGTTCCGGCAGGCCCGATGCCGAACAGGATGTCCTTCACCCTCGTGGCATCGATATACCGTTTCTGCTGCAGGCTTTTCGGCACGATCACCTTTTTGGTGGACGCTATGTAAATACTGTCCTTGAACACCTCTTCCAGGTTGATATTCCTGTCTTTGGCGAGCATCCTGACAGCATACCAGACATCATCGGGATAGAGCGGAAACCCGTCTTTGATGAGCCCGTAGAGATCCTTCAGTGCATGCCCAGCCAGCTCCACATCGAAGTTTTCTCCCTGAAGTTCAATGGTGTTGCCCGTGAGTGAACATCGCACCCCGATTGATTCTTCAATGATCTTCAGATGTGAACAACTGTCACCGGCAAGCTGTCTGAGAAGGTGCGTATCTGAGAATTCTAAACTTGGCATAGACGGCTAACAGCCTCTTTTCTCTCTCAATGGCATACATTCCAGGGCAAGCCCTGAACCCTGTTCCCTAAAGCCCCGCAAGAACCAACGTGATCTTCGACCTGCTGCAGGCAATCCAACCAAAGATTCTCGCCCGGCGACGTGTCGGCAAAGCTTAAAGAGAAGCCTGCAACAAACCCGCTGATGCATTGAATTCATGGTTTTTTGTGATATATCAAAACGTATGCGTTGACAAGGTATTCTTACCTACCCGTTCAGTAACGCCACCCCTGACACGATCTCTTTCAGGCTCGCCTTGTTGCCTCCCCTCCATATCCATTCTGATATTGCCAATGCCATTGTTTGTGTACTATGTAGGGGCCATGTTTACTGCACGGGTAAAAGACTCTTTCAGTGCGGCCCACCGGCTCCGCGAATATGACGGTGATTGCGAGAGGCTCCACGGACATAACTACAAGGTCGAGATAGCGGTACAATCGAGTAAGCTCGATACCATGGGCCTCGTCATGGACTTCAGAGATTTGAAAAACCTCTTGAAAGAGGTCCTCTCCGAATTAGACCACCAGTATTTAAACGATCTGCCTGCCTTTGCAGAGATAAATCCCTCTGCAGAACACATTGCCCTTCATATCTTTAATTCCCTTTCCGGGAAGGTGCATGCCCCGGTGGAACTCATGGAGATCATTGTCTGGGAAAATGACAACACCTGCGTCTCATATTCAAGGCCAGGGAAGGCATCATGAAAGACGTTCAGAAACAGAGGCCCGACAATCCGCTCTATATTCAAAAGGTCGGGGTAAAGGACATCTCATATCCCATTGTTGTCTCGGATAAGAAAAAGGGGGCACAAAACACCGTCGCATCCATAAATCTCTACGTGGACCTGCCCAGACAATTCAAGGGCACGCACATGAGCCGCTTCATCGAGGTACTCAATGAGCACAGGGAAGACATCCACATCAAGAATTTCGAACATATCCTTAACGAGATTAAACATACCCTCGAGGCCGAAAGCGCCCACATGGAGATCTCTTTCCCCTACTTTATCGAAAAGAAGGCGCCGGTAACCGGAGCTGTAGGCCTCATGGAATATCCCTGCTGCCTTATGGGCATGGTGGGAAGAAGTCGTGAATTCAAAGTAAAGGTAAAAGTTCCCATCCAGACGTTGTGTCCGTGCTCCAAGGAAATCAGCGACTATGGCGCCCATAATCAACGGGGAATAGTTTCGGTTGTTGTCCGGTATGAGAAGTTTTTCTGGATCGAAGATCTCATAGAGACCATCGAGGGATGCTCTTCCAGCCCGGTCTATCCCATCCTCAAACGCCCTGATGAAAAATTCATCACCGAGCATGCCTATGATCATCCCATGTTTGTCGAGGATGTTGTCAGGCAGGCGGCATCCCTGCTCAATGGACACGATGAGTTCTCCTGGTATTCGGTGGAGGCGGAAAACTTCGAGAGTATCCACAACCACAGCGCATATGCACGCATTGAGAGCAAGGACCATGAATGACACGATTCTTCCCGCAGGCAAACTCCCTTGTTCCCTGCTGAGCACTCTGCTTGCGGACATCCCTGTCACAGACCCGGATGTCCTTGTGGGTCCGGGCATTGGTGAGGATGCCGCAGCAATCAGGTTCGGAGACCAGACGCTTCTCTTCAAGACCGACCCCATCACCCTGACGAGTGATGAGATCGCCTGGTACCTTATCACGGTCAATTCCAATGATATCGCCTGCATGGGAGGCATCCCGAAATATCTGCTGGTAACGTTCATGCTGCCTGAGGGGCTCACCACCACCTCATCGGTAAAAACGCTCTTTTCCAACCTCATGACGGCTTGTTCACAATTCGGCATCACGCTGGTCGGAGGGCATACAGAGATAACCCACGGCATTGACAGGCCTATTGCAACCGGATTCATGGTGGGCACCCTCCTGGGAGAGGATGTCATACGAACGTCGGGGGCTCGCCCCGGCAATCTCGTACTCCTGTCAAAGAGTATCCCCATCGAAGCAACCTGTATCATTGCCCGTGAAAAACCCGACATGCTCCACCTCGATCCCGACACATTGAAACGGGCACAAAATCTTATCTATGACCCGGGCATTTCCGTCTTGAATGAGGCCCATATCGCGTTGGAACAGGGAGGGGTTACCGCCATGCACGACCCCACCGAAGGAGGCCTGGCAACAGGACTGAAAGAAATCGCGCAGGCATGCGGATATGGAATAACAATAGAGCACGAAGCCATCCCCATGCTGGATATCGCAGAGCCGATTCTCGCTCGCTTCGCAATCGACCCATTGGGCGCCCTGGCATCAGGATCACTCCTTCTCTGCTGCGAGCAGGATTCTGCCATCAAGATCCTCCGTGCCTGGGACAAAAACAACATACCCGGGGCAGTCATAGGCCGGATCACGTCAAATCAGGATATGGTCCTTACCCGGGGCGGCAAGCCCGAAACGCTCCCCGAGTTCGCGTCGGACGAGATCACGAAGATATTTGCCTCGTAAAGGCAACAAACAATCCGGTCCCCATTACAATCAAGGCCCCTCCCACATAAAAGACATTATCGATACCCGAGACATCCATAACAACGCCTGACAACACAGGCCCGGCAACCATACCCACACCTCTGGCCGCCTCGTATATCCCCATGGTGGATGTCATGCCCAGATCCTTGCCGTATTCCATGGCCAGGACGGAAGATGCGGGAAGGGCAATGGCACCGCCGATGCCCATGACGGTTCCGATGGCCAGGAAAGAAAGGAAATTCCATCCAAGGGGGAGGCATGCAAGGGCGCAGCCGCTGATAAGAGAACCGGTTATGATAAGGCGGTTGGTATTCGCCCGGGTGACGATCTTTCCAAACGGTCTCTGAAGCGCTCCGGCAACAAAGATATTGCCGGAAATAAGGATGCCGATCTGGGCCAGATTCAATCCCATCCCCAAACCGAGTATCGGCACAAAGGCCATCAGAGACCCCCGGCCCAGGGCATTCATCACCCGGAAGATCAAAAGCCCGGCCATCGGGAAATATCGCGTGATCATACCCGGTCTAATGCCGGCTTTTTCCCTGGCGGGCAACCTCATGGAAGGAATAAACAGCAGGGCAAGAACCCCGGAGATGAATGACAACAGCGAAAGACTGTAAAATGCAGCGTTGACACCCATGGTTTGGGTGATAATCCCACCCATGAGAGGGCCTGCTCCCAGACCGAAAAACAGGGCCATATTGAACGATCCCATATAGAGACCCTCCTGCCCTTTTTTGGCGATCAGGGCAACATAGCTCATGGCAACAGGAAGGATAAAGGCTGAAGCGATTCCATGAAAGATTCTGATCGTGATGAGCATTTCAGGAGAAGTCGCAAAGACATAGGTCAACGCAATGAGCGTATAGAGCAACAATCCCACGAGCATGAATGACTTGATATCGCCTTTGTCGGCAATCATCCCCACAATGGGGGCTGATATGGTCCGGGAAAGGGAAAACCCCGAAAAAATCAGCCCAACCTGGGTTGCGCTCGCCCCGAGGCCCTGTGCATAGGAGGGGAGTACCGGCAGGACAATCCCCACACCGACAAACACGACAAACGTAATACTGGAGATGAGTACCATTATCTGTCCCGACAGAAGTTTTCGAACACAAAAAAATGTTTTATTTCTTCATCAGTTGTGTGACAAGCGAGGTATCCCCGTTGCCGGAGCGGAACTGATCATTGTTCAGGAGCTTGCGCAGCAGATCCTTGTTCGTGATTATGCCATCGATGGTGGTTTCCTCGAGCATTCTCGTCATCCGCCTCAGCACCCCGCCACGCGTCTTAGACAGAGCTATGAGTTTTACCAGCAGGGGATCATAGAAAGAGCTTATCGTACAGCCGGGAAAGAGATGGGTATCAACCCTCGTTCCCGGACCGCCCGGCAAACGAAGGGTATTGATCGTTCCGGTAGTGGGCATGAAATTCTTTGACGTATTTTCCGCATTCAGCCTGCACTCGATAGCATGCCCGGTAATGGGAATGGGGGATCCGTCCAGCCGGGATCCTGCGGCGATCATGATCTGCTCTCTGACCATATCGATACCCGTAACCATCTCGGTGACCGCATGTTCCACCTGCAGTCTTCCGTTTATCTCGAGAAAATATGTCCTGCCCTTTTTATCCATCAAAAATTCCACCGTGCCGAGCCCCTTAAACCCGATTGCCTGAATGATCAGCCTCGACCATTTCCACAGGCATTCTCTCACTGCTTGATCAATATTCGGGATTGGAGCCTCTTCGATGATCTTTTGATGTCGTCTCTGTATCGAGCATTCCCTGTCACTGAGCACCTGGATACAGCCGTATTCGTCTGCAAGCACCTGTACCTCAAGATGCCTGGGGCAGGATATGTAGTGTTCAATATAGACCTCATTGCGGCCGAAAGCCGCATTTGCCTCACTGCTCACATTGGCAAACTGGGAACGCAGCTGTTCTTCGGTATAGGCAACCTTCATACCCCTGCCGCCTCCACCGTAGAGCGATTTCAATATCACGGGCAGCCCGAGTCTCTTTGCCAGGTCGATGGTCTGATCGATATTCGAGACCACACCATATGACCCGGGGATGGTAGGAATCCCGAGAGATTGTGCCACCTCCTTCGTGCGCGATTTATTGCCGATGGTCCGGAGTGTTGCGCTCGTGGGCCCGACGAATGCGATCCCGTTTTCCTCGCAAAGCGCTGCAAGAGAAGGATTCTCGGAAAGAAAACCATATCCGGGATGAATCGCATTGGCTTTCCATGCAATGGCCGCGCTTATGATTGCATCCATGTTCAGGTAGCTCTTGGAAGACTGCGCAGGGCCGATTTGCACTGCATCATCGGCATAGTTCAGGTATTCCATATCTTTGTCGGCTTCGGAGAATACCACGATTGTCTCAAGGCCCATCTCTTTGGCTGTCCGAAGTATACGGACGACAACCTCTCCCCGATTTGCAATCATAAGTCTTTTCATATGTTAACTCTTTATGCTGACAGCCTTATCAAGTCAAGATGAGGATTCTCTTTCATCAATAAAACGTATCTCGCATCCCTTCCCACGTGCAATGCCTTCAAATGCGTCGTGGTTCTCGACAGGCGGGGAAAGAAAACGCTCAACGAAAAGCATAAAGGCCGGGGCAAAACCCGAGAGCTTTGCCGACCCCGCAAAGTCATCAACCCATGCCCGTGGTTTCTCCACTGAATGAACTACCCTGAAGCCCCGCAAAAAAAACGGGATTTCCGACACCCTGCAGACCAATTAACCCCTGAGAAAGATTGTTCTCATCCATCGGGAGTACATCTTTAAAAGAATCCTCCTTGTGCATTCTCCTCAGAGAGGTTACTATCTACGCCATATACATCCGAGTTAGTAAACCCTCAGCTAAACAGTAAGGAGATCCTTGCATGAAGAAACATAGCATCTCTATCGTCCTTATCATTCTCATATCGCTACTCCCTGCTTTCGTGTGCGCAAAGGAGTACTCGTCGAAAATGTATATCGAGGAAAAGCTGGTAGAGAAAGGGCTCGAAAGGGAACACATAAAAAAAATGCTGTATGATCAGCGGGTATCCATCGATCCGGGGATCAT
>CAYRCP010000028.1:0-15238 GCA_964422755.1 uncultured Bacteriovoracaceae bacterium
CTCAGCGAATCCTGAAAGTATCGGGTATGATGTTATCCCGCACGCAGGGTGTGCCCTCGGCAATGCATACACCGCAGCAAATGCCGGGGCTCAGGTACGTTGGGGATGGAACCTGCCAAACGACTTCGGGACCTCGCTCATCAGGCCCGGGTCAGACACGAACGCCCCCTATGATGAGCAAGACCCGCGATTCTACCCCGAAGACAGACAGTTCGGCATCCATGCCTTTGCTGCCGTGGACGGATCAGCTGTTTTGAGAAATATCGTACTCGACGGAAACCTCTTCCGCAGAAGCTATCATGTTGACAAAGAACCGTTCGTCGCACGGGTGTTATTCGGCGTCGGTACGATCATCCACCGCTTCAAGATCACCTATGCGTATGTGTTCATTACCCGGGAGTTCGAGACCCAGGATGGCACGCAGGCATATGGAACCATTACGGTTTCGTATACGTTCTGAGAACCTGAGAGCACTTCCATTGTCCGGGTGAGCAGGGTTTGTGTAGGGACCTTGTACATCAGAAAACTCGAAGTAGTGGAGTCATAGAGAGTGCAGCGCACTCCGATCGATTCCTTTTGCCCTTGTAATTTTTCCTGGTTCAGGTTTATTCTGCAAACAATTTTTTTGAATAGTGAAGTATAGATGTATGAATAGGGCTCATATAAAAGATCAGATCTACCTGGGTACAGACTTTTTTTAATTACGGTCTCAACAAAGAGATACGAGGAGGGTGCTATGAGTAAAGACCATTTGGCAGTTATGATTCAAGAAAGTGGAAAACGTTACGGGGATAAGTCTGCAATGCGCTACAAAGAGGCAGGGCAATGGAAATCCATCTCCTACCGGGAACTTGGTGAGCGGGTCCGTACAGCGGCAAAGGCCCTGCTGGAAGAAGGCCTCGCTGAAGGGGATATGATCGGCATCTTCTCCCAGAACAGGCCGGAATGGGCAATTGCCGACTTCGCAATCCTGAGCGTGAAGGGAACCACCGTGCCCATTTATGCCACGAACACCGACAAGCAGACCGAATATATCGTGGGCGATGCCGATATCAAACTCATCTTTGTAGGCGATCAGGTCCAGTACGACAAGGTGAAGTCATTCATTGACACACACAAGCAACTCAAAAAAATTGTGGCGTTTGACAGCACTATTACGCTCAAAGGCAATGACAGCATCCTTTTCGATGATTTTATGAAGCAGGGGGAACAATCATCAACAGATGATGAACTTGGAAAGAGACTGTCCGACGTAAATACCGACGATACGGCAACCCTGATCTATACATCGGGCACCACCGGAGACCCGAAAGGCGCGATCCTGACGCATTCAAACTTTTTCAACCAGTTCTATGCACTCGACGAACGATTCAACGTGGGGACCGATGACAGGTCACTGTGCTTTCTTCCCTTAAGCCATGCGTATGAGCGGACATGGTCATACTACATATTCAGATGCGGTGCGGTGAACAACTATATGTCGAGCCCCAAAGAGATCATCGAGTACATGCCGGAGGTAAAACCCACTACCATGGTAAGCGTGCCCAGGCTGTATGAAAAGATCTATGGCGCGGTCTATGACAGGCTTGAAAAGGCATCCGGGAACAAGAAAAAGATCTTCAACTGGGCTATCGCTGTGGGAAAGGAATATGAATTTTCAAAGAAAGACAATAAATCCCTCGGCCCTGTTTTGAGACTGAAACATGCCCTTGCAGACAAGCTCGTACTCGATAATATCCGCTCCGTTGTGGGCGGGCCGAAGAACTTCTTCTCCGCCGGCGGGGCCCCGCTCTCCCGGGAGATCGAAGAATTCTTCTTCGCTGCCGGGGTCCTTGTCTGTCAGGGATACGGCCTGACAGAGACATCGCCCATGATCACCTGCAACTGTCCCGGGGGATTCAAGTTCGGGACCGTGGGCAGGCCCATCAAGGGCTGCGAAGTGAAGATCGGCGATAACGGAGAGATCCTCGCCAGGGGCGGAAACATCATGAAGGGATACTACAACAAGCCCGAAGAGACTAAAGACACGTTTGTCGACGGCTGGTTCAAGACAGGGGATGTAGGGGTTGTCGACGAAGACGGCTTCGTGCGCATCACCGACCGCATAAAAGACCTCATCATCACCGCACAGGGCAAGAACATCGCTCCCCAGTACATCGAAACCATGATCGGCAAAGACCATTACATCGAGCAGATTGCAACCTTCGGTGACAACCGCAAATTCATGACCGCGCTTATCGTCCCGTCATTCCCTGCATTGGAGGCGTATGCCAGGGAAAATAATATCTCCTTTTCCTCCCGGGAAGACCTGGTAAAGAAACCCGAGATCATCGAGTTTTACAGCAAGCGGATCAAGGATCTTTCAAAAGACCTTGCAAACTATGAAAAAATCATACGCTTCTCCCTGATAGCCAACGAGTTCACCCAGGACGGCGGCGAGATCACCCCTACCATGAAAATCAAAAGAAAGGTTGTATCCGAGAAGTACAAGTCCGTCATTGACGAGATGTACAAGGAATAGTTGCTCAAAGAAAAAACAGCAGGGCCGGTACCAATCATCACAACCGCGGTTCCGGCCCTTTCCCGTCCAGGAATGGTCAATTAATCCAATAAGCCAAGCTTTTTCATGCGGTTATAGATTGTGCTTCGTTTCATCCCCAGCACTTCGGCTGCTCCTCCCGGACCGCTCATCTTCCCGTTCACCTCTTTGAGGACGTAGCGTATATAGCGGCGCTGTAATTCATCCAAAGTGGGTTTATCGGTAAACGAGAACTCTGACATGCCTTTCGTGGTCGAACTCAGTACCGGGAGTTCAAGGGTATCGCCGGTGGACAGGATAACGGCGCGCTCCATGATGTTCTTCAACTCCCTGATGTTTCCCTGCCATGAGTGGCCTTTCAGGTTCTTTTTATCTTCAGGCTGCAGGGTGAGGTGTCGGCGGTTATTTCTTCGGGCGTACTTATTCAAAAAGTATTCTGCCAGGAGGATGATGTCGTCTCCCCGTTCACGCAGCGGGGGGAGCGTCACCGGCACAACATTCAAACGATAGTAGAGGTCTTCGCGAAAGTTTCCGAGTGCCACCTCCTCCTTCAGATCACGGTTTGTCGCTGCTACCAGGCGGAAATCCGAAGTAATAGTCCGAATGCCGCCGATACGGCTGAACGATTTCTCCTGCAAGGCACGCAGGAGTTTTACCTGAATAGCCAGGGGAATGTCGCCCACCTCATCGATAAAGAGGGTGCCCTTGTGGGCTAGTTCCATGCGGCCTCTTCTCTGATGTGACGCCCCGGTGAACGCGCCCTTTTCATGACCGAAGAGCTCGCTCTCTACCAGGTTGTCAGGGATACTCGACGGGTCCACCACAACGAAGGCTTCGTCTTTGCGCGGGCTCATGGCATGGATTCTCTGGGCGACGAGTTCCTTGCCTGTGCCGGTTTCGCCGAGAATGAGAACCGAGGCCGAGGTCTTTGAAACCTCGTCTGCCCGCTGCACAACCTTTGCCATGAGCTCATTCCTGTACACGATTTCCGTCTCATGAGATTCCACCGGTTGAATCAGCGAATTGCGATCGCCGGTCGTTATCGGACGCGAGTGATTCAGGATGCGGGTGATATAAACACTCACATGCCGTGCGAGACGCATAAGGAGCTTCTGATTGAGAAAATCAAATGATTTTTCAATATACGTATTCTCATGGTACAGCACCCCATGGACCTGGTCCTTATATTCAAACGGCAGGCACAGGATTGAGCGGATCTTCTTGTCCGTCATCAACTGCTTGGTCTGTTTTGAATGCACCACCAGGGGTTTTTTATTCGAGTAGGCCCTCCTTATCAGGGAGAGACTCGTGCTGAAATCCCTCTCATCAACATCGTAATGCGGCAGATTATATGCTGCCTTCAACACCGGCTGTTCGCTCCCATCCCTGGTTGTAAAAAGAAAAAGACCGCCGCGTTCAGCACCAAAGAATCGACAGGTAGCGGCGATGACACGGGAGAACAATTCACCCTGTTCCATGCCCGGGATGAGTTCATCCATCATATCCATAAAGCGCGACAGGAACTCCTCATTGTGTACGCCATCCCCTGATGGAGAGGCTTCTATGTTCAGCAATGACCTGAGGTCGTCAGGAAAATAGGCCTGTCCATATGCGGACAGGCCTTCACGGGCCTGAAGCGCAAGGACAAGAGCTGCATCCCGGTCTCCGGCGTGGAGCTTCATACGTGCCAGTTCGACCCTGGTCCTGGCCAGTTCGGTAAGGTCCCCCGAGAGGACAAGCTCCTCTTCGCTTTTTTCAAGCAGCACCTGGATGACTTCGGGGGATTCATTCTTTGCCAGCGCATCGAGGGCGCGAAGCCTCAAGGCTACACCTTTCAGGTGCACATTGACCCCGTTGATCGCCGATTCGATCTCGTGATCGAATTCAAAGGCTGGCACCGGAGTAAAGCCTGCCTTCTTATAGGCATAGAGCATCTCCAGCACGAACTGGAGAATGTATTTCGGACCGAAATTCTGTTCAGGGGCTGCGGCGATAACATTATGCACCGCCAGTTCGTATGATTTTTCCAGGTGGCCCTCCAGCAGATAGTAGTATGCCAGACCCTTTTGTACCAGAAAGAGACCTCGGCCATTCTTTTCTTCAACAGCTTCTTCCCTGGCTGCTTCGAGATGTTCCAGGGCTTCTTTCCTCTTGCCCGTCATAAGCAGTACCGTACCCAGGACAACCCTGAAGTGGGTGGCGATGGCAGACTCGGAGTTGAGCTGAGCCCTGCGCCAGTTGCAGTCAAGAACACCGATTGCCCGGTGAAACTGGCCCATCAGGGCAGTACTGTAGCCAAGATATATGGGAATAAGATAGTTGAACAGTTTTTCATCCGTCAGGGTAACTGTATGCATGGCCTGGGTGAAATGCTCGGCCGCTTCAGTGTATCTACCCTGGATAAAATAGTACAATCCAAGAAATTCGGCGGATTGCCGCATGATATCATCGTCATCGATCTCCTTGATCTCATGGTATGCCGAGGAAAGCATGTTCAGTGCATCCTCAAGGCGGTCATGGTAGTGGAAAAACCTGCCGATGTGGAGACTTACGAGTATTGTCGAGCGCCTGTCGCCGAGCTGAATTGCAACCTTGCGGGCCTGCTTCAGAAACCGGGTGGCGTTGCTCAGGCTTTTCCCCAGGCGGTAACTGAGTTGGGAGTACTCCAATACGGTCTCGATAAACATCGTCTTTCCGGCAGAATCGTCCACCTCTGAAGACAGCAGGTGGATCGCCCTTTCAAGGTATTGCAATCCCGCGACATACTCATTATCCTCAATGGCTTTCTGCGCCAGATCTCTCACCAGGAGAAACGTCTCGCTTGACCGTCCTGCACATTCCAGCAGGTTGATACGCGTCAACGGATTCAGTTCATTCAGGCTGCCGGAGTCCTGGAGGGTATCCAGTATTGCCGCGAACCGCTCGGTGGTGTTGATCTCACTGATGCGATCAATGACCGGGGCCGTCAGTCCGGGAGATATGCAGAAGGTTTCAAAGTCTGGCTGCTCAAGTATGCCGAGCACAGGTCCGCGATGCATGATGTCGAGCAGTCTCGCCGGAGAGAGTGGTGCGATCTTCTCGAGAACTTCTATCGAGACCGGCTCTCCGAGTGCATGGAGTGTTGCGACAAATTCCCATTGGGAAGAGGAGAACTCGGGGATGCTATTCTTCATGGTGCTTCTCCTTTGCTGCGATACGGTTTGGAGGCAGAGTAGCAAACCACGCCAGCCCCGTCAAGAGCAAGCGCCCTTATATCGTCACCTTGCTGCTCATATAAGGGCAGCAGTCCAAACGCCCCCTGCTAATAACTGCAGTAGCAGATCTAATATCATATAGTTAGATAATATTAAGCCGTTGGTATCTATTTTGCTTACTGTCTTACGTTCCACATAACATCTTGAGCAGAAGGGGATCGTATGGCAATTCAGCTACGAAGCTACAAGCGAAAAGACGGCGAAGAACAACCCTATATCCCTGCCGGGATCTTCAAAATCCGCTTTCCCGGCATACATTACGGCATAGAGATGGCCGAGGTCCTGCAAGCCATGGTAATGTTCGTGACCGGCCTCGGGGCCATAGCCGTGCTCCAGGACACCTTCGGCATGCCCTTTGCCGTGGCACTGACCATCGTGTGCCTCCACGAGCTTGCCTACTGTCTTCACCAGCTCATGGGAGACCCGATCATTTCAGGCTGGATAACCCCGGCGATACCCCTCATGCTCGCTTTTCTGCTGAAATACGGTATGGGCGTGGAGAGGATCCAGGCCCTCATTGCCATCCAGGTGACCCTGGGCATATTGTTCCTGTTCCTGGGATCGACCGGGATCGCCAAATGGCTCCTGGATTTCATTCCACGGGCCATGCAGTCCGGCATCATCTTCGGGGCAGGCATGGCGGCCATTATCGGCAAATACTGCTTCTCACCAACAGGAACAGGCATAACAAAATACCCTTTCAGTATTACGATCGGAGGATTGATTGTCCTGTATATGCTCTTTTCCAAAGGGTTTTCCGAGAAGATTCACGGCTCCGGAGTAGACTCAAAGAGCCTTTTTGTTAAGCTCGCCCACTATGGAATGGTTCCCGGTATGGTGGTGGGACTCCTCGTGGGCTGGATCGTGGGCGAGATTCCGCTGCCGCAATTTGAGAAAGGCTTCATCTTTATTCCTCACGTCAAGGAGGTGATTTCAACCTATTCGATCTTCGGGGCAGGAATACCGCCCCTCAAAGTCTGGATATCGGTTATACCCATGGCAGTGGTAGCCTATATCGTGGGCTTTGGCGACATGATCGTGGGCACCACCGTGATCGAAGAGGCCAACGAGGCCAGAAAAGATGAATATATCGACATGGACCCCAACCGCCTCAACCTGCTGTGCGGAATCAGGAATGTCCTTGAAGGAACGGTAGCACCGACCGTGACCCTTGCAGGTCCGGTATGGGCAGGCCTGACTGTTGCGGTTGCCGAACGCTACAAACTCGGGCGCAATGCCATGGACTCGATCTTCGGCGGCTCGGGCAGTTTTAACTGGATGAAGGCCATCAGCTGCTTCATTCTGCCGCTGGTGTGTATTTTTAAACCCGTGCTCCCTGTCGCCCTCTCCCTTACACTGCTTACGCAGGGCTTTGCCTGTGTCTACATTGCCATGAAAATGGTGAGATCGAATGTAGAGCTGGGGGTAGCCGGACTGACCGGCGGGGCACTTGCGGTCGCAGGTCCGGCAATGGGCCTGGGCGTCGGCCTTGTGCTCAGCTTTCTGCTCCTGGGATGGCGGTCATTTAACGAAAAAAAACACACCGATATAAAACAACAAACCAAAGAAGCCTAGCAAACAGCCCGGGAGATGCCATCTTCAGCTTTGGCGCCTCCCCGGGCACTCCTGTTCTATCCCCCCCGTTGCCCGTCAGCGAGGGGAGATAGCCTTTTCGAGACGCAACAACAACGCCGGCACATCCAAAGACCGGGACATGATTCGCCCGAACCTCTGCAGAAAAGCAACTTTTTTGTTTCAAACAACATCTTTGTACCGAACATGACCGGTCTCATGTCCGAGACGACCAGGAACGACACCGCAGTCGCCGCCTGTCACCGGGTCACAGGTTCTGAGCACAACGATACGGATCAAACCTCTCAAATCGCACCGACTTTTTTCGGTTCTTCTCAATGAAGCATCCTTCTATAGTTTGCATTTTTGTAACTACTCACGTAGTCAGGCTGAAGCTGTTTAGGCTGAAGGAGCCAGAAAAACCCGTTTCCCGCATTTTGGTTAAAAACAGCACATCCACGCGTCAAACATTGCTGCAAATCGTGCACTATTCCAGCTTGTTCCAACAGTCTTCAGCTCTTAAAGGGCATTTCTTTCAGGGCACATACCTACTTGAATTGTACAACTTTCAGGGACTGAACGTATGCTTCCCTGCGAAGAGCCTTTTTTTCGACCGGCGGCCGTACGCAACCGGCCGGCCCGGGACTGTGGAACGACAGCGCCCGGCAGTGACGGCAATGAACCGGAACGCACTGCCCGTATTGGGTCAGGCCGCTGTCTGCATAAGGGCACTTTGATGTGGGCACTCATACTGCCATCTTGATTATATTGTTTTATATCAGATGGTTATGTCTTTTATAGCCAGCAGGCACGCATCTTGCTTTTACCCGGATGACCTAGAAAATAAAACAACCTAAGAGGGGGACAACAATGGCAATTCAGCTACCAATGTTCAAACGGAAAGACGGTGAGGAACAACCCTATATACCGGCCGGCCCGTTCAAGATTCGTATACCAGGCGTTCACTGGGGTATTGAGATGACCGAGGTGGTCCAGGCCATGGTCATGTTCGTGACCGGCCTCGGTGCCATCGCAGTCATGCAGGATGTGTTCGGGATGTCATTTGCGGTTGCTTTGACTATCGTATGCATCCATGAGCTGGCCTACTGTTCACACCAGATGCTGGGAGACCCGATCATCCCCGGCTGGATA
This sequence comes from uncultured Bacteriovoracaceae bacterium, assembly GCA_964422755.1. Classification (GTDB taxonomy): domain Bacteria; phylum Desulfobacterota; class Desulfomonilia; order UBA1062; family UBA1062; genus DSAD01. Next base: position 8,518 of record CAYRCP010000028.1, read on the forward strand.
ACTCCGTCGATCCCGCTGATGCTGGCCTACTTGTTGAAGTATGGGATGGGGGTTGAAAGGATTCAGGCCCTTATTGCGTGTCAGGTCATCCTGGGACTCCTCTTTCTTATTCTCGGAACTACCGGTCTGGCGAAAAAACTTCTGGATTTTGTTCCCAAGGCCATGCAGGCAGGCATCATCCTGGGAGCCGGCATTGCTGCCATTATCGGTAAATACTGTTTTGCGCCCACCGGCAACGGCATCATGAAATACCCGTTCAGTATTTCCATCGGCGGCCTGCTCGCCCTGTACCTGCTTTTCTCCAAGGGATTTACCGAGAAGGTTCGGGCAGAGGGACCGGACTCAAAGAGCCTGTTCGTCAAGATTGCGAACTACGGCATGGTGCCTGGCATAGTAGTCGGCATTCTCGTGGGCTGGATGGTAGGCGAGATCCCCTTGCCCAAATTTGAAGGCGGCATCATTTTCATCCCTCATTTCAGAGAATTGATTAGCGGCTATTCCATCTTCGGGGTGGGGATACCTTCCATTCATCTCTGGATAGCTGCGATTCCCATGGCACTGGTAGCCTACATTATCGCCTTTGGCGACATGATCGTGGGCCGTACCGTAATCGAAGAAGCCAACAGGGTGCGTACCGATGAATACATAGACATGGATCCCAATCGGCTCAACCTGATGTGCGGCATAAGGAATGTCTTCGAGGGGCTCGTTTCTCCCTTTGTTCCCCTGGGAGGACCTTTGTGGGCTGGCATGACCGTTGCCGTTGCCGAACGCTACAAGCTGGGACGCAAGGCCATGGATTCGATCTTTGGCGGATCAGGAAGCTTCAACTGGATGAAATTCATAAGCTGCATGATTCTGCCCCTGGTTTATATCTTCAAACCTGCCTTACCGGTGGCGCTCTCGCTCACACTCCTTATTCAGGGATTTGCCTGCGTCTTCATCTCCATGAAGATGGTGGATTCCAACGCAGAACTCGGCGTAGCAGGTATTACCGGTGGTGCACTGGCGGTTGCCGGACCAGCCATGGGTCTTGCTGTCGGCCTCACGCTGAGCTTCTTCCTCCTTGGGGCACGGTCGTTTAACGTGAAAAAATTCGACGAGGAAAACCAGTCGAGTAATATCGATACAGTACCGGCACAACCCGAAGAGGACCTGGTCAAGATCAACGTGGAATAACAGAGATCTCAAAAATCAATCGAAAAAACCAACCATGTTAGGGAGAAATGTTAAAATGGCTAAGATAATCAGAGTGAACATGAACAATTTCGAGGTGCTCAGCGAATCCGTACCGGAAAAATATGCGATGCTTGGCGGCAGAGGGCTCATTTCCAGGATACTTCTGGAGGAGATGGATCCCATGTGTGAGCCTTTGGGCGCCGGCAACAAACTGGTTATTTGCCCCGGTCTGCTCGGCGGCACGAGGGTCTCAACCTCCGGCCGGTTGTCCATCGGGGCAAAGAGCCCGCTGACAAAGGGCATCAAAGAGTCGAATTCCGGCGGAGTTGTGGGCAGGATGCTCGCGAGGCTCGGCATCAAGGCCATCATTCTTGAAGACCTGCCGGAAAACGAGCGTTGCAGTGTCCTCAAGGTGACGGCAGACGAGATTGCCCTGATTCCGGCACCGGAGCTTGCCGGTGTCGGCAATTATGAGACAACCGAGAAAATGAAGGAACTCTACGGCCCCAAGATTGGCCTTATATCCATTGGCCCGGCCGGAGAACAGCGGATGAGCGCAGCCTCCATTGCAGTCACGGATATGGACGGCATGCCCAACAGGTTCTGCGGCAGGGGCGGCCTCGGAGCTGTGATGGGTTCCAAGGGCATCAAGGCTATCGTCTTCGATGACAGCGGGTCGAAAGAACATCTCTTCGATCTTTGTGATGAAGAAGGCTTCAACGCCATCGCCAAAGACTGGAACAAAAAACTTCCTGAAGCGAAAAAAGCCCTCACTAATTTTGGTACCGCGGTCCTGGTAAACCCGGTCAGCGAACAAAACGCCTTCCCCACGAGGAACTTCAGCGCCGGCTGTTTTGAAAATGCCGATAAAATCAATGGGCAGGCACTGGCGGAGCTCATCAAATCCCGGGGCGGCAAAACCGGACATCCCTGCCAGCCGGGGTGCGTTATCCGCTGTTCCAATGTCTTCCATGATGAGGAGGGCAACCATGTGGTTTCAGCTCTGGAGTATGAAACCATAGGACTTTTCGGTTCCAACCTGGGTATCGATTCCCTGGATGTGATCGCCCGGCTGAACCGCATGTGCAATGACTTGGGCCTGGACACCATGGATATCGGCGCCGCTCTCGGCGTGGCCATGGAGGCGGGGATTGCCAAGTTCGGCGATGCCGAAGCTGCCATGGGGATGGTTGATGAAATCGCGCAGGGATCAATCTTCGGGAAAGTGCTGGGACAGGGTGCTGCCATCACCGGGAGAGTTCTCGGGGTAAGCCGCGTACCGGTTGTCAAAGGGCAATCTTTTGCCTCGTATGACCCGCGGGGGCTGAAGGGAACTGGTGTCACCTATGCCACCACCCCGATGGGTGCTGATCATACTGCGGGAAATCTGCTGGCAGGACGAGAGGGCCAGCAGCCAAACATTGCCGAAGGTCAGATCGAAGCGTCTCAGCGTATCCAGGTTTACGCCTCGGTGCTCGATACCATGGGATTCTGCAACTTCCTTGGCCCATCGCTGCCCGAGATGGGTATCATCGCACAGTTACTCAGCAAGGCCACCGGGACAGACGTGAGCGTTGAGGATGTCCTGGCAATCGGCAAGGGAGCTATTACCCGCGAACTGGAGTTCAATCGCAAAGCCGGTTTCACCAAGGCGGATGACAGGCTCCCGGAATTTGTGAAGAACGAGCAACTCGGACCCAAAAACCTCGTATTCGACATAGATGAAGGCGAGTTCGACAAGGTCCTGAATTTTTAGGAACAGGGACAATATATCAAGCGATGTGTGCTTTGGTCATTAATGAATCAACTACCGGGGATTAAAGGATATCAGCTTAATTCCCCAAAAATAACATGGAGGAAACCATCATGAAGAATTATGCACAGGGATTTAGTTTTTATCTTCCGACAAAGACTTTGTACGAGTACGGCGGTATCAAGAACAAGCTTGCCGGTGAAATCAAGGTCTTGAATACATCATCAGTACTCCTGGTAACGGACAAGGGCGTGCTGGGTGCCGGTCTGCTCAAAGATGTTGAAGAAGCCCTGCAGGAAGCTGATATCACCTACAAGATCTTCGACGGAGTTGAGCCCAACCCAAGCACCGACACCTGCTATGAAGCTTATGAGATGGCCAAGTCCGTTGATGCCGGCGCACTGGTTGCCGTTGGCGGCGGCAGCCCCATGGATGTGGCAAAAACGACGGCAATTCTGATGACAAACGGCGGAAACCTCGACGACTATGAAGGCTTCGAGAGATTCAAGAATGATCCGTTGCCCATGCTGGCCATACCCACAACTGCGGGTACCGGCAGCGAGGTTACCCCGTTTGCGGTTATCACCATTCGAGCACGCAACTACAAGATGACGATCATGAGCTACCGTTTCCTGCCCAAGGTCGCTTTCCTTGACCCTACCGTACTCATGTCCATCCCGCCTCATATCGCCGCATCCACCGGCATGGATGCCTTTGTCCATGCATTTGAATCGTTTATCAATACCGTGTCTTCACCAATAACCGATGCGTATGGCGTAGAAGCCATGCGGCTGATCGGGAAATACCTCAGACCGTTTGTTGCCAACCGCACCAACAAGGAGGCTGCCGGGGCCATGATGGTAGCCAGCAATCTTGCCGGTGTCGCATTCGGCGTTGCCAGGCTCGGGAACGTTCATGCCATGGCCCATCCCCTGGGAGGTTTTTTCAATGTCCCCCATGGCGTGGCCAATGCAATCCTGCTGCCGTACGTTGCCAGATTCAACATGCTGGCAGACACCGGCAAGTACAAAAGGGTTGCCGAGCTCCTGGGAGAGGATGTTTCGCGTCTGACCGATTCGGAAGCCGCCCCCCTTGCTGTCGAAGCAATTGAGAAATTGAGCAACGATGTCGGTATACCCAAACGATTGTCCGAGTTCGGTGTCACCGAGGACAAGATTCCCGACATGGCAAAAGACGCCATGCTCAGCGGCAACGTCAAGATAAATCCGAGGAGTACCACCCTGCAGGATATTATCGACCTCTACCACGCCGCCCTGTAACGGGCATAAAGTGAGCCGAGCTTTTTAAAGAAAAGCTCGGCTCTTGCAACAGCAAGGCAGTTTTCGGAGTTCAATGGGACTGCCTTGCTGCTTACATCAACATGGACAAAGGGAACGATCTGCCGGCAGCGATCAGTCTCATAGAAATTACACAATACAAGGGAACTATCTATGTATCACCATAAGAGCAAGAAACTACGACCAGAAAAAAAACTGAACGTTTTGATCATAAACAACAAACCGGTTGAGTGCGAAGGTATCAAGGCATTTCTCACTGAGAAGTATGACCCTGATCTCATTAATGCACCCCCTCAACTGCATGTCCTTATCGAGATGCTCAATAATGAAGTGTTTGACTTCATCATGCTGGATTCAAACCTCCCGGGCGTATCCGCATATGCCCTCATCCTGCTGATAAGGGGAATAAAAGAGAGCAAGCCCGCTATGCCGATCCTTGTCCTTGGATCAGAGGATCACCGTATTGCACTGTGGGTGATCCAGGCAGGAGCTACCGGGTATATCGATAAAAGCTGTGATGAAGGGGAACTGATCACTTCCGTTGGCTGCATGATCCGGGGAAGAAAATATTTCAACCGGGATATTGCCGAACAGTTGCCCCTGATATGGAACAAAAAGGCTGAATTCGTTCTCCCCCATAAGAGTCTTTCACACCGGGAATATCAGGTGATGCTGTTCCTTGCACAGGGGTTCACGGTTTCCGAGATCGGAAGAAAAATGGATTTAAGCGTGAAAACAATCAGCACGTACAAGAGTCGTCTGATGGAAAAGATGGACATGACGACCACGGTCGATCTTGTCAAGTATACCATGAGCCTTGGACTGTCGAACCTTAATCCAACCACAAAACTATTCCAGGAGAATGTTCCGGAAACAATCAGCTCCATTGCATGACCCGGGGGCACGCCCTGTTCCCTGTCCTGCCCCCGCGAAAAACCGGCAACACCTTCGGCAAGCTGTGGAGAATCGAGCCCACGCTTCTTTCTTCGACGATTTGTCAGTTACGGATGCAGATAAAGACGACAGCAGAGGCGAACAAGGATTGATGCCTGGTACTGCTTTGGCCATGGGCAGTACCGGATCTCTTTGTTTCCTGTGGCAGGTTCTCATTCGACCGGATCAATCCGAGCTCAGATGGCCTTCTTCCTCTCTTTTTCCGGCAGATCCAGACCCAGCTGCCCGCCTGGGTTCATGATGCCCATCGGGTCGAAGTGTTTCTTCAACGCCCGGAGCACCTCCATCTGCTCTTTCCCGAGGTGCTCATCCATCAACGGCCCCATCATGCGGCCCACGCCGTGGTGGTGACTCAACGAGCCGCCGTATTTGACGATATTATCGATAACACCCCGCTGAAAAGCCCTGAACTCATCGACATCGCTCGTCTTCATGAGAAAGATGAAATAGAGGTTCGTACCCTGGGGATAGAAATGCGATGCATGGGTCATGCACATGGTACCCGGCCGGTTCTTGATATACGCCCGCACCCCCTGGTGGAGATTGTGCAGGTTGTCCCAGGTCACACTCGCCTCCAGCGTGTCGATCTGGATGCCGAAATCCTGGAGATCTTCCCGCATATAGGGCTCGGTAAACCGGGTTTTTTCCCATTTTCTCGATGCATACCCGGTAAGAGAGATCGCACCGCAGGCCCTGCAGGCCTTCTTTATCTTGCGCATGACGAGCCTTGTATAGTCGGCATCGCCTTCGATCGTGCCCATGCACAGACTGCGCTCCATGGGAATGAACCCCTTCTTCACGAGATACCGGTCTACAAGGGAAGGGATGCCGTAAAGCTTCAGCCCCCTGTCCGTTTCTTCCGGGTCGGAGATCCGGTACACGGCAGGCAGGCCGAACTCGCCCTGCATGATCTCCCTGCTGGCATCCACTGCCGTCTCCCAGGAGGGGAACATGAAACTGAAATATCTCCGGTTTTCCGGCATAAACCGGAATATCTTCATGGTCACTTCCACGAGGATGCCGAACGTGCCCTCGGAACCCTTCATGATGTCACTGACCTTCGGCCCGGTGGCGGTTGCCGGATAATCGAGTGTCTTGAACGTACCGGCAGGGGTGACATATTCCTGGGAGATGACAATATCACAGGCATCTCCATAGTAGGTTGACGCCTGGCCCGAGCCCAGGGTGACCACCCAGCCTCCCACGGTGGAGTATTCAAATGACTGGGGAAAATGGCCGCAGGTATACCTTCTTACTGTACCAAACCGCTCGGGTGCACTATTCAGGGCATCCTCATACGCCGGCCCGAACATTCCGGCCTGAACACGCGCAGTCTGGTTTGCCTCGTTGATTTCCACAAGATTGTTCATGTGGGTGCTCAAAACCAGCGTAATCCCGCCCTTTGCGGGCCGCACCCCGAAATTCACCGAAGAGCCGGCGGCAAACACATAGAGCGGGATCTTATTGTTGTCGCAGTAGGCCACAATGGCGGCAACATCATCCTTGTCCCTGGGATGCACGACGATGTCTGCCACCT